>VXZK01000216.1:0-5645 GCA_009845545.1 Candidatus Poribacteria bacterium | reverse complement strand
AAAATATAAAAAATGTTGTATTTTATTTTCATCTTTGCTATAATCTATTTTGGCATCCGTGAAATCCTTTACAGGTGGTTCGGCGAGAGGGCTAGTCTCCCGAACCGCGGCACTGCCAAGCGTAGATTGCCAGTGCGGGTTTAATTATATCATACATCATAATTGATTTGTCTGATATTTTAAACAAGCGTCGTAATTTTACTCGGTTTTCTTCGGAAAATCTGGTATCCCTACGAATGGACGTTGGAGACGGATGACCGGGGTAGACCCTCTACCTCCCGTCTCCACCCAACTGGCAATTGTTGGGTATGCATCTGAATGGACAACGTTCAAATACCCCGATTTTTTTATTCGCTGATGATACGGAATCTATACTTTGCTGTCGCTCGCCGCATCTCTTGTTGGAATGTAGGAAAGATTTTCAACTTCTAATCTTCCTGTAGAAGCACGCTGTGTTAGCGACGCTTTGAGTGTTCTTTAGATAAGATATAGGAGGAATGTTAAATGCAGACAGAAGATAAACGTAGTCAGATAGAGTCATGGTTTATGCCGGAGCCGAAACTTCAACCGGTATTCCTTATAATTGCCGGATTTTTTATTATCTGTGGTCTCGCTATAGACACTTCAGCTTTTCGACTCATTATGGCGGCTGTGGGTGCTCTATTGGGAGGCTTAACGTATTATCTGTATATCAAAGCGAAAACCAAATATGATGCACGACCATCAACCGACCAAATGATTCAGTGGTTGCAAGAAGACCTTGAAGCTCTCAAAGAGAGGTCACTTGAAATGCTGACATTAGATGAAGAAAACGAAGTAATCGCGGAGGAATCCGTAATTTTGAAGGGACCCATCTGGTGGAAGGTTAGCGGATTAGATGAAAGCACCATACAGCGCGGAAAAACCGACGGACAGGGATTCCTGTATTCCTATTGGGAAATTATTATCCTACACGCTGCTGAGAATTCCCTCGCTGTATACAGTTGCGAATTTAATTGGCCGCGTAATCAACGAAGAAATGAGTCCACAGCGGAATATTTCTACCAAGATATTGTGTCTGTTAGAACATATAACGAATCACGCTCTTACAAATTTTTGGAAAGGGATAATAAATTTGCTGTGGGATGCGGGTGCCTCGGTTACCTGAACCCCTTCTTCGTTACCCGTCTCCTTCTCAACCAGTTTATCGCAGCAGTGCAAGGGGCGTTCGGCAACTCATTTGACTCAGAATTGCCCGACTTCTTGAAATTAAAAAGGAAAGATGAGGACTGGCATATAGAAGGCAAAGTGTTTTCTATTCGTTTGAGTGGAGATTCCGCAGAATTTTTAATAGATAGCCCGCAGTTGGAAATATACGGGGCCGACGAGGCAGCGAAACTGGGGGACAAGGCTGCAACTACTATAAGCCGGCGGCTTAGGGAAAAACGGGTAGGCTAAGATCAAGAATGAGCGCTAACGGAAAATTTAACCCTCGTGTTTACTGACTTCGTTAGAGCAATAACTCATACTTTTTACATGATCCAACGGGTATCATAGTTTACAACGCAGCCTTCAGCACAACGCCATCTGAATACTGTTGTGCCGAGCCACTATAGGGAGGAAAAAATGGTCATTATAGACAAAGATATGATTGAATATGAGCCGGAATTGGAATCAGACGATGCAATTATTGCATGGAAGTTTCCGAGAAAGGATATTGCCTTAGGGTCAAAGTTGATTGTCAGTCAGAACCAGGAGGCAATCTTCCTCCGGGATGGAGGAGTCGTTGGTACATTTGTTTACCAAGATGGGGGCCATGTATTAACGACTAAGAACATGCCCTGGCTGCGGCGCCCAGTCAATTTCTTGTTTGGCGGTAAAACGCGCCACCCAGCCGAAGTTTGGTTCGTCAACAAAGGAGAAAAGACGCTCAAGTGGGGAGCCCGGAAAGTGTTTCTTGAGGAACCAATGACCAAGGTCGATATTAATGTCGGGGCTAGTGGAACATGCGTTATGCAAGTAAATGATCCAGGGACATTAATTAGAGAAAACCAAAACCCAGCAGGTTACATTAAGGCTGAGTGGGCTGAAAACATGTTCCGCGATAGGATTCAGCAACGGTTAGGTGAAGTGCTTAGTGGATTCTTTTCTAAAAGGAAAATCAGTATTTACGACGTTCAAGATCACAGGGCGGAGCTTTCTGATGCCATTAAGGATAGTGTGAAGGAGGATTTTCAGAATAACGGGATTGAAATCATACGTGTCATTGTTAAAGGTATTGGCACCTCCGATGAAGACCAAGCCACGTTGAAGGAAATCAAAGCAGAAAACAGAAAATATGACAGGCTCCGCGACGAGTCTCCGGAGGCTTACCGCCAGGTGCGATCACTTGACATTATGGAGAAAATGGCGGAGAACCCAGGCGGTGGCGCGGGGCAATCGCTGGGTGCCAGTCTCGGCTTGGGCGCAGGGCTCAGTGCTGGTGTCTCCATGGGCGAGAAAATCGGAGGGGCTATGGACACCCAATCTAAAACCAATAGTCCAACTGAAAGTGAACCTGAAAATAATTCTAAGGCGAAACTCCAACTACTTCAGAACTTGTTGGAGGAGAAACTGATCACAGAAGATGACTACGAGAAAAAGAAAAAGGAGATCCTTGACACCATGTAGAGCCTATTGAATGCGGGGTTACTTATAACCCAAGTTGCCAATTTCGTAGCAAAATCTATTAAATTGTGAAAGTTGTTGTAGCATAGACTGTTAGTCTGTGCAAAAGACTGTACACAAACTAATGCCTTGTCGCGCCGAAGTTGACAGATAGAAAGATCGCGAGCCCAACTCGCTCCTACAGCGATATGCGTAGACCATACGGCATACACAGAATTAATTCAGTCTAAACAGTTTGCGAAATCGCAAATGGCCTCATTAAGGAGGAACACAAATGTTATCATCAAGAGAATGTCCGGATTGTTTTGCCGCTATAGAAGATTCGTCGGCGCAGCGATGTGGCTACTGTGGAATAATGTTATCATCAAGAGAATGTCCGGATTGTTTTGCCGCTATAGAAGATTCGTCGGCGCAGCGATGTGGCTACTGTGGAAGTGAGTTGTTCAAGGATAGTCTTGCAGATCTTGGGCAGTTTGATCCTGACGAAATTAAAAAATACTTAAAATTCTACACAACGCTTATCAATGAAGACGCACATCATACTGAAGCGTTGAGAGGGCTTGGATTATGCTATCTAAAGATGGGCATCTATCCATTGGCACAGCAGCAATTTGAACAAGTTATTGAGATCGCACCAGACGACGCACCAGCTTACTACTACTATGTCTTAGCAAGTGTCAAAGGCAGACGCCTAAAGACGCTGCGGCTCAGCGAAGCACGGCTATTCGAACAGTATCTCCTCACGGCACTCCAATTAGACAATCAAGCACCTCAATACAGATTGCTCCTTGCCATGCTCAAGCGGGATTACTATGAAGTAAATGGCATGAAGGTATCCCCACCTAATGCCGCAGAGCTGCTGAAGGATCTCTACCTAAAAGAAATAGATGAAGAGGAAGCTAAATATCTGGAGAAATCTGTAAAGGTCTCGGGCCAAGAGGAATACTTTAAGGGGCTGTCCAAAAAAAAGAGAGATAGCACCGACACAGACAGGCAATAAATCGCCTTACTACAAACAGTTATATCTTGGAAGTACGTGTATTTCTCAAAAACATTCCGGTTCGTAGTAGCGCAATTCATTGTGCGTTGCGTAAATCCTGAAATTTTGAGGATGTCATCGCATGCAGTATCCTAAAAGCGGACTTCGATTTAGGACAACCGCTCCAACCCCGTACTGCTTCATGCAAATCTCAGGAGTAAGATCGATGTTCATAAATTGGAGAAAAGGATTTTCCAGACTCATGGGTGTTTTATGGATCCCACTGGGTACTATACTCCTGTTTATGAAAGTCCCCGAGCGTGGGTGGAAGGAAGCGTTAATTGTGTTAGCGTTATTTATCCTTTTTTATGCCCTTATTGTCTTTGTTATAAAAGGTTTTACGTGGCAAGATTGATATGAAAGTCGACCCAACTTGCGATTTTGCGGCGGACACGAAGAAACACTTTCTTCGCATCGGATTTTAGCGTTTGCAGAAACGCCGACAGCGGGCATGATTGTGCGCTTATAGGCAGAAACCTTCAATGAAAGAGAAATTAAAAAGGGAGAGCTCGGTTATTGGCTCGGAAAACCTTATTGGGGCCAGGGGTATGCCACCGAAGCGGCACGTGCTTTTTCTACGGCGGTTTCCGAACCGCTCAACCGATTCCAAAAAGGAGAACTGAACGAACAATGAAACGCAACAGATTTCTAACACCAACAATTTTCTGTCTCATAACGCTTTTGCTAATAGTCCAAGTTGCGAATGCTGAGACTATTATACCGCTTTTTGACAATAGATTAGATTCTCCACCGTGGAGTATCATGATGGTACCTAATAGCCCAGGAAACCATCACAACAATATAAATGTAGATTTACTATACTTTTCAACAGGTAGAACACTCAGAGAATCAGCGTTCTTGGAAGCACCTATGCTGCCGGAAATAAACGGAAATCAGTGGGCAGTTGGGCCACTTGCCGCGTCCCCTGGTGGATTATTAGTAGGTCCCACCTCGGAAATCATAAATAGCCTCCATAAGATGGATTTTAGTGCCGATGAATGGGAATTCGGGAACACCAACGAAATCTTAAATGATCTCGGTTTTGCGGAAGAGGACGAGGATATAGATTATCATACGGTTTATGCGCGGATAAACATCAAAAGTCATCACACTGAGAATATAGAAGCTGCTTTAAATGTAGTCGTACACGGTAATACCAGTGCTAAATGCTGGCTAAATGGTAGTGAGCTTCAGAATCATACATACGCGACAAATAATGAAATTGGAGTGAGTTCGACGGTCATTACACTTGTGCCTGGTGATAATGATTTGTTGCTCAAAAGTAGTCACGCTTTAGGCGAATGGAATGTCTTACCTTTCTTATACGTTGGTGATGATAAACTGGCTGCTGAGATAGAACCTGTTACTATACAGGCAGGCGGTACTACACAGATAGGGGGGCCTACATCGGTTGCGGCGAAGTCGCTGCTGGAGGAACTCATCGGTTTAGATGACCCGTTTGCAGCCGTGGCGGGTGTTGCCCCTCCTTTTGATATTTTAGATGCTGCGGATGCCACCACTCTTCGCCAAAATTGGGAAGACATTGCAAAAGACAGAGAACCTTATAGTGAACGACTTGATGCCAATAAAGACGGATTCGTCAACAAGAGGGATCTGCAGTTGGTCGAGTTTGCTCTCACGTTAGATTTGGATGCTATTTGTCCACCTCCTGCCTCCAGTTCTTCCACGTATTCCCCTTACTGTCCGAAAGTGCACGTGATTTGGTATCACGCAGCGAATGAACAACGCAGAGGGCAGCAAAAAGGAGGAGGCAGTCTTTTGGGTGAGGATACTGACTATATAACACCTAACAATGTGGCAGACCATTTGGAGGACGTACAGAACTTTTTTAAGAGGGAGGTAGAAGCGACATTCGAGTTTGTAACTGCGCCCGGTAATATAGTTGTTACATATATAAAATCTAATAATTTTTTTGTCAGCAACCCCGAAAACACGACAA
>VXZK01000162.1 GCA_009845545.1 Candidatus Poribacteria bacterium | reverse complement strand
ACCTTGGTTTATTTCTTAAATTATGCTATTATTATCTTATACGGCTTAAAGAAAGTAAGGGATAAAAAATGCAAGTTTGGGGTATTCGTCTCTTTTTTATTCTCGCAAGCGCAGCGAGTTGTTACATTATCTCCGACAACCCGTTATTTACGCTTATTGGATTTGTTATAGCACTAATCCTTGTTGGGGCAGAATTCTGCCTACATATACCTAATCTGCGTGGAATTGTTGCTGGTGCGATAGGGCTCTCTATAGGTCTATTAATTTCCTGTGGTGTATTAAGCTTTTTTTCTGTATCTAATGATAATCTCAAGTTGGTGATTGGCCTCGGTATAGGATACGCCGGTCTTATGGGGAGCTACCGACTCTCTACATCGGTGAATTTATCCCATGTCTTCGGAGCAGATACGTCTAACCGAACTGGCGAATCGCGAGCGCGGGCTACAAATAACTTAAAAATTTTAGACACAAGTGTTATCATTGATGGTAGAATTCTTGAAATCTGCCAGACAAAATTTATTGAGGGGACGCTTGTTATTCCGCGATTTGTTCTCAATGAATTGCAACATATCGCAGATTCCACAGAGCCTCTTCGCCGAAATAAAGGGCGGCGCGGTTTTGATATCCTGCGAGCACTTCAGAACAATCCAGCGATTGTTGTTGAGATCACTGAGGAGGAAGTGCCACATTTACCGGAAGTGGACGCGAAGTTAGTACATCTCGCGCAAAAGCAAGATGCCACAATCATAACTAACGATTTAAATCTCAACAAAGTCGCAGAACTACAAAGTGTAAAGGTGCTGAATATCAACGAACTCTCAAATGCTGTGCGCCCTGTCGTGATTGCTGGTGAAGTGATTCAAGTACTCCTTCTTAAAGAAGGTAAAGAACCCAATCAAGGAGTCGGTTACCTTGATGATGGAACTATGGTCATCGTTGAAGAAGGCAAACCGTACATCGGGCAAACACTCAACGTTGAGGTTACCCAAATGCTACGGACGAGTGCAGGGCAGATGATTTTCACTCGGATTAAAGAAGATGAAATGGACGCTGATGAACAGCAAGGTGTGCACCCTTATCCCCGCAGCTGGTAAGGGAAGCCGGATGGCACATTCGCTTAAAAAACCGTACCTAAAATTGGCAAAGAAGCCTATTTTGGCACATACTATCCAGCGGTTTGAGCAAAATACGGCTGTAGACGCGATTTTCGTCATCGTTAACGAAGATGATTTCACCGAGTGTCGCTCTACCGTGTTGGAGCCGTATCCCTTTACGAAGGTCCAGAAACTCGTCGCAGGCGGAGAAACCCGGCAGATATCTGTCTACAACGGTTTACGCGCACTATCGGCAGATGTTGATTTTGTCATTATTCATGATGGTGTCCGACCCTTTGTAACAGACGCAACAATTTTTGCTTGTCTCGCTGCCGCAGACGAATGTGGTGCCGCTGTGGCTGCGGTGCCGGTCAAAGATACGATCAAAGTCGCCGACGAGAACTCTTTTATCATTCAGACACCAGAGCGAGAAAGACTCTGGGCGGTGCAAACACCGCAGGTCTTTCGGAAATCCTTATTGCAAGAGGCACATCAGACAGCCCAAGAGCATCAACGCACAGGAACCGATGACGCAGCCCTCGTTGAGCAACTCGGTTTCCCTGTTAAGTTAGTGAAAGGCAGTTACGCGAATTTGAAGATAACTACGCCAGTAGATTTACGGATTGCTGAAGTCTTACTCTCAGATCCTACACTGTGGTAGGGGTCTTTTGTTTCTGTCTTGTGGTTGTGCATTGCAGATCGTGGCGATGGGAATAGAGAAGAAAAATGCGAGTAGGTATCGGTTACGACGTTCATCGGTTGGTCGAAAATCGAAAATTAATTTTGGGCGGCGTTGAAATCCCGTATCATTTAGGGCTGTTGGGGCATTCAGATGCGGATGTCCTCACGCACGCTATCGTAGACGCAATTTTAGGGGCAGCCGCACTCGGTGATATCGGCACACATTTCCCAGATACGGACCCCCGTTATCAAGGAATGGACAGCCTTATTTTCCTACAGGACACTGCTTTGAAAGTAACAGCGTGTGGCTACCAGATCGAAAATATAGACACTACAGTTATCGCACAACGCCCGAAATTGGCACCTTACATTTCAGAGATCCGAGAAATGGTCGCCAGAACGCTTGATATTGCCGTAGCGCAGGTAAACGTTAAAGCCACCACGGCAGAAGAATTGGGCGTTGTCGGAGAGGGTAAAGCGATTGTCGCTCACGCTGTCGTTTGTCTTTCTCGGCGATAGATATTTTTTGTTTCCGCTCTGTCTTTATCAACGGAGCCGATTACAAACTCTGCATGAAATTAACCGGAAACCTGCCTGAAGCGAAGTGGAGGGTTGTTGCTTGGGCGTTTCTTTGGTCCAGGAACCCATAGTTAAAAAAATGAAAATCTATAACTCATTGAGTCGGCAATTGGAGGACTTTGTACCACTAAATCCTGAGCAGGTGTCAATCTACAGTTGTGGTCCCACTGTTTACGACTACATTCACATGGGCAACGCACGCACCGCTTTGGTAACTGACATTATTCGGCGATACCTCGTGTATAAGGGGTACAATGTCAAACTGGTTCAAAACTTGACAGATATTGATGACAAGATTATCAACCGTGCTGCAGAATTAGGGGTCAGCGCGAAGCAGCTTGCACACCAAAATGGTGAAGCGTTTTTTCAGGATTCGCAACGCCTCGGTATTCAACCCGCAGATGTCCATCCGAAAGCAACTGAACACATTCCTGAAATGATAGATTTAATTCAAATACTGCTTGAAAAAGGGGCAGCTTATGTCATTGATGGAAGCGTCTATTACCGAGTGAATCAGTTCGCAGAGTACGGGAAGCTTTCCAATCGCAAACCGGAGGATCTGCTTGCTGGCGCACGGGTTGAGATTGATGCACGCAAAGAAGATCCCCGTGATTTTGATATGTGGAAAGCTGCAAAACCTGGAGAACCCTCTTGGGAGAGCCCGTGGGGCAGAGGCAGACCCGGATGGCATATAGAATGCTCTGCCATGGCGATGAAGCATCTCGGTGAAACTATTGATATCCACGCCGGCGGAGAAGATTTGCAATTCCCACACCATGAAAATGAGATTGCACAGAGTGAATTAGCCACCGGATGCACCTTCGCACGGTACTGGATGCATGTCGCTTTTCTAAAGATTGATGGTAAGCGAATGGGGAAATCCGAGCAGAACTTTATCTTACTCCGAGAGGCTCTCGACAATTATCCGACTGAAGTCATTCGCCATTTTCTTATTTCCGCACACTACCGTCATCCGCTTGACTACAATCAAGAAAGTCTAAAAAAATCAGAAGGCGCACTCAGGCGTTTAAACAATTGCTTGGACGCGTTAAAAAACTATGATGAAGATATTGAAACAAGTGAAATAACAGCTGTGCCTTTGCAGCACGCTGTTCAAGAGATGAAGTCGCAGTTTACGCAGGCAATGGATACCGACTTCAATACCGCACAAGCACTCGGTGCTATTTTTACCCTTGTCAGTGAGGTCAACAAATCACTCAGCACGCTTGACGAAACCGCAGCTCCCGTTCTCGCACAAGCATATCAGGCGTTGACTGAAACTTGTCAAGTCCTCGGAATCTATAATGTAGAAACTCAAAATGACGATGGCAATAACGTCCAACAACGCGATCAGATTATTAACCTCCTCTTGGAAATAAGACAGGAGGCCCGCAATCGGAAAGATTGGGAGACATCTGATAAAATTCGTGATCGACTTAAAGAACTCAACATAGAAATTAAGGACACCCGTGACGGTGCTACTTGGAAAATTGTATCGTAACTACATATCCATAGCGCGATAGCTTGTGCTTGAGTGCTTATTAAAGGAGTAAAGTATGATTTATCGATTTATCATGCTCTTTTCGCTGCTCTGTTTTGCAGCTATGCTGACTGGGTGTAGCGCGCTCTTTTCGGAGCAGGAGTGGAGCGAGAATTATGCCTTGATGGAAGGCGTACAGTCAACAAGTCCACAGATGATTGATGGCAAATTGAACACCGTCGGTGAAACGACGTTCCCCGCAAGTACGGAAGGCTTCATGGGCGCAAATGCTGCCTCGCAAGTGATAGTTACATTACCAGAAAAAAAGGTTATCCGTCGAATTGTCATACACTCGGATAATTTGTCAGCGTTCGATATTTACGCCGATAAAGGGAGTATTGCCGTTGAAGCGGATTGGCAGCTTATTAAGGATGTGAAAAGCGTCAAAATGAGTCCATTCCAGGTTTCACTGTTGATTCCGTTCCCGACACATCGGATTCGGCTGCGGGTTTTGGGCACCAAAGATGATGCACTTCTAAACCGACAGCAGCGCGCGCGTTCGGCTGGCAGAGGGTGGAATACGGGGAATCGCCGCGCAGCTGCGAAAATCCGAGAAATTGAACTCTACGGCTACAAAACTGCTGAACAGGTAGAGGCAGAGGCAGCTACCGGTAAGCGGGAAAAAGAACTTGATGATTTACTCCAATTAGAGTAAGATAGAAATTGATACTAAGGCGGTTGGTCTACAATGCCGCCTCAACTTCATACTATCCGAAGCGGCACCTGTGTCGTTATCCCGGACAAGGAGGTAATATATGCGTTTTATATTATTAATGATGACCCTCTGTGTAGTCGTTGGGTTATCCGGATGTGTTCTCGCGTCAAACCCGTCGTTTACCCGAAGCAAGAACATCGCACTTGATGCGACGAGTGAGGATACGAAGTACCATGACGATAATATGTACTCCGTTGGAGAGACGGGACCTATTCTCGAAGATGAAAAAGACGAAGCATCCCAGCAGGAATCTGATGACTACACCGAAGCGGTTCTCAAATGGCGACAGCCACAGACGATTCAACAAGTGGTCGTGAAAGCCGAGCCTGGGCAGCTGGAATTCTTTTTCGTACAGTACATGGATGATGAAGGCGCGTGGATCACAGTCAAACATGTCCGAGACAACATGAAGCCTGTTTACACCTTTACCTTGAGAGACCCAATTGTAACGACTAAGTTTCGCCTGAAAGTGCCACGCCGTTGGGATTCACGGCGCGTCGGCGGGCAGAAACGCTCAACACGCGGTGAAACGGGTGCACCGAGTATGCAGGAGTACAAGAAAATTCAAGAGATTGAACTCTATTATGCACTTCCACCGGATCCAATGGAAGCAGGCACAACGGGACAGTAGCAGAGTCGTTGTCAGTTATCGATTATCGGTTATCACGTAAAGTGCTAATTGCTACCAATGTACTCGCTAAAGATAACTGACGAGTACTTGAAAAAATCGTGAAAGAGGATCTTAACCGAAAACTGACGACTGATAATTGACAACTAAAAATGCTTTCTAACGAGACAATCAGCCTAATTCATTTAAACATGATTCAAGGGGTTGGACCAAAAACTGTTCAATCCCTGCGCGATGTTTTTGGGAGCGCAACGCGCACACTTCAGGCGACACCCGACGAACTCGAAAAGATAGACCGACTTTCGCCTGCGATGCAGGACCTCCTGAAGCGTAAACCCATTCAGTATCCAATAGAACGCGAATTGGAATTAATACGCGAATACGATTGTCAGGTCCTGACGCTTTATGATGACGCATATCCCGAATACTTAAAGGAAATTGATACACCACCACTCGTGCTGTATATCAGAGGTGAACTCACACCGGAAGACTCACTCAGTCTTTCGATCGTCGGTTCGCGCGATGCGAAAGATTACGGGCGAAAGGTGAGTTATCGAATGAGTTATCAACTTGCACAGCGCGGACTCACG
Source organism: Candidatus Poribacteria bacterium (assembly GCA_009845545.1). Lineage (GTDB taxonomy): Bacteria > Poribacteria > WGA-4E > WGA-4E > WGA-3G > WGA-3G. The sequence goes on along the minus strand of VXZK01000162.1, from coordinate 8,032 downwards.
ATTGTGAGTGGGTTAGCGAGAGGTATTGATACCTCGGCGCATCGCGGCGCATTGGAAGCCGGCGGTAGAACAATCGCTGTGATGGGCAACGGCTTGAGTTTCATTTATCCCGCGACAAATAGTGATCTCGCTGAGAAAATTACGCAATCTGGCGTGCTCATTTCCGAATTCCCGATGGGTGTCAAGCCAAAACCGAGGAATTTTCCACGCCGGAACCGTATCATCAGTGGGCTGACGCTCGGCACTGTTGTTGTTGAAGCGTCAAACCGCAGCGGTGCACTCATTACCGCACGTCTCGCTGGTGAACAGGGCAGAGAAGTCTTCGCTGTGCCGGGCGAGATCTTTTCTGAACTTTCAACTGGCACCCACAAATTGATTAACAACGGCGCGAAACTCATCAATACTGTGGATGACCTCCTCAATGAACTACCACCGTACGCATTAAACCGAATCCAGTCCGATGTGCCAACATCCCAGATGCCGAGTGCAGAGACGGAGTCTTCACAAGAACAACCCACTGAAAAAAGCGATCCGAAACCTGCAGCCGCACAATCTCCCTCTAAAGGGCAACAACCCATCCAAAGCGCGCCACCACCGGGTTTAACACCGGACGAGAGAACCGTCTTTGACGCTATTGAGGCCCCCTCATCACATATTGATACGATCGTTCGGACGACACAACTCCCGATTGGTCAGGTGTCGAGTGTCCTGCTGATGTTGGAACTCAAAGGCATCGTTCAACAATTGCCAGGCAAACAATTCGCTAAGAACGGTTAGTACATTACCAAACACCTGCCCGAAACGTAGTGGAGGGCAGCGCGAGAGCCCATAATTAAAAAAATGAAAATACTCGGCATTGATACCTCATGCGATGAAACCGCTGCCGCTGTTGTTGCAGATGGCAAAGAAGTGCTTTCTAATGTCGTCGCTTCACAAGTTGAGGCACACCAAGAATACGGTGGCATCGTCCCCGAACTCGCATCTCGCAAACACATTGAAGCCATTAACTACATTGTCAGTAGGGCGTTAGCGGAGGCGGATGTCACATTTAAAGATTTGGAAGCGATAGCCGTGACAAATCGCCCCGGCTTAATCGGGGCACTGCTTGTCGGTGTCGCAGCAGCGAAAAGCCTCGCTTATTCTCACGGGCTCCCGTTGCTCGGCATCAATCATATTGAGGGACATATCTACGCCAATTACATGGTGCATGATGCGCTAACGTTCCCACATATCTGTCTCACAGTCTCTGGCGGACATACCCTACTCGTAGAAGTTCACAAAGGCTGGCAATACAAAGTATTGGGAAGCACACAAGACGATGCCGCCGGTGAGGTCTACGATAAGGTTGCGAAGTACCTCGGACTCGGTTTTCCGGGCGGTAAGGTTATTGATCAACTTGCACAGAAAGGGAACCCTTCGGCGATAAAATTCCCGAGACCGATGCGAAATAGTGGGGATTACCAGTTCAGTTTTAGCGGTATCAAGACCTCAGTCCGTTATTTTGTAGAGAAAGCACGGCGCGCAGGCGTACTCGTGGAAAACGGACAAGAGGCTACGAAGGATGCAAATCCTGATACAGTAACCGTTGAAGATATTGCTGCGAGTTTTCAAGCGGCTGTCGTAGATGTCTTGGTTTACAAGTCCATCCGTGCTGCGAAGTCCACGAGTGCCAAAGCGATAACATTAACGGGCGGCGTTGCTGCAAATAGCCAACTCCGCGCGTCGCTGAAAATCGCCGCCGCTGAAATCGGTGCCGAAGTCTACTATCCGCCTATGAACTTGTGTACAGATAACGGCGCAATGATCGCCGGGATTGCTTACGAAAAATATAAGCAGGGCCTCCGAGACGGTCTCTCTCTGAATGCTGCTGCAAACGGTTCTATTGTTGATGTCTAAGGGAGGAAGTGGATTTTGGAAGCAGAGATGTATATTGAAGCTGTCCAGTGCCTGAAATCAGGCGGTATTATTGCTATCCCCACCGACACAGTCTACGGATTGGGAGCGGACCCATTTAACGCAGATGCCGTGCAAAGACTCTACACGATAAAGGGACGACCAGACGGTAAACCGATTCCACTTGTCCTGAGTTCGGTTGAGGATGTTTATCGCGTTGCCCAAAACTTACCTGACTACTTCTTTCACCTCACGGATCGGTTTTGGCCCGGTGGTTTGACGATTATTGTTGAGGCGAAAGAGCTGCTGCCCGTATTAACAGCCGGTGGCAACACGGTTGGCGTGCGCATCCCGGACAATCCATTACTTCTACAAATCCTCCAGGCATTTGGTGGACCAGCAGCGATAACAAGCGCGAATCTCTCAGGCGAACCCCCCGCCACATCTCCCCAAGAGATTGCTGAAGAACTCGCATCGCGAATTGATGTAATCGTTGATGGCGGCAAAACACCAGGACCCGTTCCCTCTACCGTCTATGACATCTCAGTCTCACCGCCTCTGATCCGACGGCACGGCGTGATTTCAGAAAAGACACTCGCTAAGGAGCTCGCGTGCTACAACAAGCTTTAAAGCAGCTGCTGCAATTCTTAGCCACGCCTACCGGCAATACGGTCGTACTCGGTGTCATCAGTTTTGTCCTCTTGGCGATCGTCTATCACAGAAAACGGCAGATTCCAGGATTAACAGTGGCGGTTATCCCCGAAGATACATGGTTTATCAACCGCGATGACAACCATCGCCTCGCCATCGTTGTATCGCTGCATCTGATTAACAAATCAGCAGCACCTATCCGGGTTCGGTCTTGTAAGTTGAGCGGATATGCCCCCAAACCGCCACCTGAGAAATTGGTCTTAGAGGGACATGATACGAGTGTTGAACTCGCGTATCCCAAGCACGATCTCTTTGCCGGTGCAGGTGGACATCCTTCCGAGCACACATCGGAGTACGTCCTCAATCCTTATACGGAACAACGGATGTGGGTTTTCTACCACTCCGGTATTGTCACAATGACAAACATGCTGCGCGCCCCAATTGTGATTAAAGATATGAATCGGAAGCGTAAGTCTATCCAAATAGCAGTGCCTCGCAATATGGAGCAGATTCAGCTCTATCGCGAGGCAGCAATGCGATGGTAATTTACGAAAGTTCGGACAGTTTAACAGTTCTGCCACCCGCTGCTGCGGACATATCAGCGGCGAAAACGACACGGTGCGTCTCGAACGCCGTATCGAAATCGGTCAACGGCATCGGTTCATTGCGTCCAATACTGTCTATAAACGCTTGGAACTGCGGTTCATACGGATGATCGCTGACATCACCAGAATCAATGAGTGAGGTCTCAAGTGTGCTCCACTTACTTTTATCCATCCCTTTAAGTTTCGCGGAGTAGATGCGATTGTCAAGTAAGCTGCCTTCACTGCCGACGAGGTGGATGTGGAAGTAGTAGGGCTGCAGGCAGTCTACACAGGAAGTAACTTTCCCTATCTTTCCACCGCCTTCAAACTTAAGGAGACTCACACTTGTCGTCTTATATTCGTAGGGTTGAAAATCGGCACCTGTGGATTGTGTGTGATAACCGGTTACCTCTTCAACGTTTCCATCCATAAAAAAGAGGAGCGCGTCAAGCGCATGACAGCCTGCAGTCAGTAGTGTGCTACCGCCAAAATCTTTTTTGATGTTCCATTCGTATTGCCCATACCAGGGACCAATACCGTGGTAATAATCAACCTCGGCATAGTGGAGTTCGCCGAGCAGCCCGTTGTCAATTACGGAGCGGATCATTGTGAAATGTGCACTGTATCTGCACTCAAAACAGACGCAGACGTTGACCCCGTTCCTTTTGACAGCGTCGCGAACGGCTTTTGACTCTTCGTAAGTAAGGCAAATCGGTTTCTCAATAATGAGATGTTTACCCGCTTCCGCAGCAGCGATAGCTTGTTCCGCATGGAAAGGGTGTGGCGTACAAATGTCAATAATATGTACATCCGGGTCGGCAAGCATTTTATCAAAATCGGTATAAGCTTTAAGAGGTGTTCCATAAGTTTCCGCCAATACAGACTCATCGTGTTCACGCCGTGAGCAGATCGCAGTGACATCTGAACCTGTAACGGCTTTGAAAGCCTCAATATGAGCACCGGCTACCCAACCGAGCCCGACAATTCCAACGTTTAGGTTATCCATTTTAAATCTCCTTCGACAACTGATAACTGATAACTGATGCCTATTATATCACAGATACGGATTTTTAAGAGAAAAAAATTAGTTGATATAATTTTCGTTTTCCTGTATAATTAAACAGAATAGCGGTTACACATCATCGGTTTTTAGCATACACGCCGCCGGAACGGCAAAACACACTGCGCGGAACAGAGGCAGAAAATGAATCAAGAGAGGTTTGAAGAACTCCTACTAAATCAACTCTCTGAGATAAGCGGCAGGATATCGTCTATGGATGAGAGGGTATCGTCTATGGATGAAAGGATGTCGTTTATGGATGAAAGGATGTCGTCTGTTGAAAACAGGCGCTCATCGCTTGAGCAAGGAATGGCATGGGTCCGCGGGAGGCTTGAAGGACGGGGCGAATTCTGGGCGGATATAAAGTCTTGGATCGCTATCGTTGTTGCTGTCGCAGCTATCATTTTTGCATGGCTAAAATAAGTAAAGGAGTTGATTCCGATGGAGACTAAAATGTCCGATGTCTTCCCCCCGAAATTTGCAAAGGAAGGGTTAACTTTCGACGATGTTTTGCTGATTCCGGCTGAATCGGATGTGCTGCCGGATCAAGTGGATACGAGTACACAACTGACACGTAACCTCCGGCTAAACATTCCTATCTGTAGCGCGCCTATGGATACTGTTACCGAATCTGCCCTTGCTATCGCACTCGCGCGGGAAGGCGGCATCGGAATCATTCATTATAACTGCTCTATTGATGAGCAGGTTTCTGAAGTCGATCGGGTCAAACGATCCGAGAGTGGTATGATTACTGCACCGATTACGCTGACAGCGGATAAAACAATTCGGGATGCGCTTGAGGTGACAGCGCGGTACCACATCGGCGGTGTACCTATCGTTACCGAGGACGGGTATCTCGTCGGTTTAATTACCAACCGCGATCTTAAATATGAAGACAATCTTGAACTCCCCGTAACTGCACGCATGACACCGAAAAACAAACTGATTACCGCTGCACCAGGAATTACACTTGATAAAGCAAAAGAAATACTCCACAAATCTCGAAAAGAAAAACTGCCCATTGTGGACGAACATTCCCGACTCTGTGGGTTAATTACCATTAAAGATATTGACAAAGTTCAAATGTTTCCACAAGCATGTAAAGACGATGCCGGTCGGTTACGGGTCGGTGCCGCTGTACTACCTTCAACGCCTTTGGAGGACGTTGACCGGTTGGTGGCAGCCGGTGTTGATGTACTTGTATTGGATACAGCACACGGGCATTCCAAAAACGTTATCCGTTCAACAGAGTACCTTAAGTCCCACTTTCCAAACGTTGAACTTGTTGCAGGTAATGTCGTTACACCTGAAGCGACACGAAGCCTCATTGATGCCGGTGCCGATGCAGTAAAGGTCGGTGTCGGCCCCGGTTCTATTTGCACAACCCGAGTGGTGGCGGGTGTCAGTATCCCACAGATTACAGCAATTTACGATTGTGCACAAGAAGCGGATAAAGCAGATGTTCCGATTATCGCTGATGGCGGTATCCGTTATTCTGGAGACATCGCGAAAGCCATCGGGGCTGGCGCGAGTTCTGTCATGATTGGCAGCTTACTTGCTGGAACCGACGAAAGTCCAGGAGATACAGTCATCTATCAAGGCAGAACGTATAAACTGCACCGCGGCATGGGGTCAATCGGCGCGTTGCGGAAACGAAGCGCACGACAGCCAACAGAGGACGCAGAGGATCTCTCTAAACTCGTGCCTCGCGGCATTGAAGGACGCGTACCCCACAAAGGGAAACTCAGTAATTTCGTCTATCAATTAGTCGGTGGCATTCGCTCCGCTATGGGATATTGCGGGACAACAGATATTAACACGTTACGCACGAATACCCAATTTGTACGGATGTCCAGCAGCGGCTACCGCGAAAGCCATCCACACGATATTGATATTACAGAGGAAGCACCGAATTACACGGTTGCGAAGCTCAACTCATAACATGTGTTTGATAGATAGCAAATTCTAAACATAAATGGACATTTTCGCGGAGACCTTGGTTTTGTTGACATTCATGCTTCAAATTACTGAGAAGTCAATGGATATAGAGATATCGTCCGCTGATCGGAGAGCATCGCATCGAACGCTCAAAGGAACACAACCTAACTAAGTGGAAGAATAAATGAAGAAAAATACACTCAACCTTTTAATACTAATTACGTGCTGCTTGTTTATGAGCAGCAGCATAGTACATGCTGTCTCGATCACATTAGAGACTCCTAATAAGCGGAAGATGAATTACCAAATCTGCTCTGGGTATCATAAGATGATGCAACGCGCTGTCTTGGTTAGAGCAGGTACCCAAACTGAAAACGATCTGACTAATCATTATGGACACGCTTATTCCTTTGGGCATCTTTATAGTCCGAACATCCCCGCGAATATGGTCCAAGCGATTATCTATACATTTAACATAGCCGACGATCTCCAAACTCAACAAGAAGAAGGTCGCCCACACACCTCGCTGTCCGAAATCGTCAAGATCGTGATCGCCCATGAGATTGCCCACCATATGCACGTTGACGACTATTATGGTAATGTTGACTCTGCAATGAGACGCACAACTTACCTCGATCAGAAGCGCGGAGTTTTTCCTGCACATCTTCACAACCGTGAATACGAATTGACAAACTACTAATTGTTCTTATACTAAAAGGGGACCGTTCCCTTTCAGTATCAAAAGGAACTTCCGTATGCTACACCAATTTTTTCAGAAGCATCAAACACTGTTGATACTCATCGGCGCAGGATTGCTTGCACTAGGGGGATGGTTGTGGATCTCCACTCCACGACTGACACCTAAAGCACCAGATAACATAGTTTCCCAAACGCCCATCGGCGAACAGGATTCTAAAATAGGTAGTCTGCCGAAATCTTTAAAAAACACCGCGCGACCACAGCAGCGATCGCGTTCAAACCTCCCGCGACAACCTGTTCCGTTTACGCGGCCGCTTTCAGACAAAGAGGCGCGAAAAATTGAGGCGATGACAGTTCGATTGATGGAAAGCGGTCCGTTTACTGAGGAGCAGTACCGCATAGAACGCGCCAGAGTTCTTACAGAGGACATGGACAGTCTTTCGGCTGTTAAGCTCTTGGAACGGCTCGGGGAGCATCATAAGTCTATCGCCGAATACGCAAAAAGGGCCTATGCTGACAATCCAAACAATCCAGAAGCACTTTTGTACTGGAGTACCACCTTAGAGAGTAAGGACGAAAAGAACGCTGTCTATCACAGAGTGCTTGAAATAGACCCAAATTCTGCAACTGCGTTGCTGCGATTAGGGCGGAATCTTGCTTATGATGATCCGCACACTGCTATTGAACATCTCACCAAGGTAGAAGAGATGCAGCACCCATTAGCTCCTACACCGTATCATAGATTCGCCCGTGCCTATGAAAGGATAGGCGAATACGACAAGGCAATAGAGGCATATAGAAAAGGATATGAAAACGATCCGCACAGCGATAGGGCCCCCTATATGCGCGCGCAGATTGAGGACCTTGAAGCAGGTATCTACAAGGTTCCTCTCTGGCAGCCCGAAGAAGCAGAGACAGACAACCTTGAAAACCAAGTCCCCGACATGCCAGACAACTTTATCCCAGAAATACCTACGCCAACAGAAACGGACAGCACACACACGCCAGAAGACACATTTATCACAAACGATACAGAAACTATGGCAAGAGAAGCTAAGATAGACCGAGAAATTCAGGAATTCCTGAAAAATATGTCAGATACACAACTTGCCGAGTTTCAAAAGTTTATCGCCAATGAATATTTAGAATTTTCTGAAGGGCATTGTCTAACAATCCCAAGCCTTTAGGCTTCGGGTCCAACCCCGCT
>VXZK01000036.1 GCA_009845545.1 Candidatus Poribacteria bacterium | reverse complement strand
GCCCTGAGGTGAAAGAATTTGCAACTTGACATGTTACCCATTTTGTGGTAGAATAGCAATGTTAAATTGGATACTAAAAAAGAAGGAGAAACCGATGAAATTGTCAAAATTCTGCTTACAAACATGCGCGTTTCTAATTGTGCTGCTCATCGGCATTTTACCGGTGTTTGCTGATGAACATGCAGCGGAAGAAACGCCGCCTACGACTAAGAAATATGTTGAGTTCACGCTGGGTGGCACCTACACCGATACTAAAACAGTCAGCACCTTTGGTGCTTCCTCAACAAAAACGCTACGCGGCCTCTTTAAAAAATTAGACGCACTCAAAACAGACGATGAGATCGTCGGGGTTATTTTTAAAATAGAAGGTATCAGCTTAGGGTGGGCAACACTCCAAGAAATCCGAACCAAACTAAACGAATTCCACGAGATAGGAAAAGAGACAATCGGTTATCTCGAAAGCGGTGGGAATGCCGAGTATCTCCTCGCTGCTACGATGGATCGTGTCGTTTTAATGCCTACAGGAAGCCTCAACCTAACAGGTTTACGCGCCGAAGTCCTCTTCTACAAAGGACTGCTGGACAAACTGGATATCGAAGCAGATATGTTGGCGATGGGGAAATACAAATCTGGTGTTGAACCCTATATGCGCGACGGTATGTCGGATGCGTTCCGTGAGTCGATGGCAGCACTGCTTGATGATCTGTACGCCCAATTGCTGAACCACATCGCTGAGAGTCGAGACGGTATCTCCACGGAAACGGCATCGGATCTGATAAACCGCGGTCCTTTCACAGCAGAAGAGGCGAAGCAGGAAAAATTAGTTGACACTTTGCAATACTACGACGAATTGGTGACAACACTAAAAGCTGCATCTGAAGACGAAGAGGTACAGGTCGTCAAGCCAAGTTTTGAACGTCCGCGGACAGTCCCAGATATGAACAGTTTCGCCGGACTTATGCAGCTGTTCAGCATGCTGAACCCACCACAGCGTGCGCGCGCGGCTGGAGAGAATCAGATTGCACTGATCTATGCCAGCGGCCCCATTTTACCCGATATTGATTCACCCTTCATCGCAATGTCGGCAATTACACCAAAGGAATTAAAAAAGGCGTTTGAGAAAGCACGCACGGATGAGTCCGTCCGAGCAGTCGTGCTACGTATAGACAGTCCGGGTGGCTCTGCACTCGCTTCTGACTTAATATGGCGAGAGGTGATGCTCACACAACGCGAGAAACCGGTTGTCGTTTCCATGGGAAATGTCGCTGCGTCCGGAGGCTACTACATAGCGATGGCAGCGGGAACAATCGTCGCGCATCCGAGCACACTCACAGGGTCAATCGGTGTATTCGGCGGTAAACTGAACCTCAAAGGGCTTTACAATAAAGCGGGTTTGACAAAGGAGATCATCGCACACGGTCAGAACGCTACCCTTTATTCAGATTACGGCGGTTTTACACCGACGGAACGGGAACGCGTCGAAAAGATGATGAAAACCGTCTATGAAGGTTTTGTCAACAAGGCAGCAACGGGAAGAAATAAATCCTTTGACGAAATCGACGAGATCGCACAAGGACGTGTCTGGACAGGCAAACAAGCACAGGAACTCGGACTCGTGGATAAACTCGGTGGACTTGATGACGCGCTATCTATCGCCAAGGAACAGGCAGGGTTCGCCGAAGACGATAAAGTTAACCTTATTGTTTTGCCGAAGCAGCGTCCCCTTTTTGAACAACTCATAGAGCAGATGATCGAAGGGACAGAGGGTTCAATCCGTACAGGCTGGGTTACCCAGTCCCTACAATTGACTTCAACACATCCTGTGCTGTCCATGTTAGGTAAACACTCGCAGCATATTATCACGTGGTTGAGCCTGTTTGGCTTTGAAGATGGCACACAAATTGTAACAATCTTACCTTATGATATTTTAATTCGGTGATCTTATGAAACCTAAGAGTGAACTTTCGGTGCAGCTTGCAAGTCGAAACTTGCTTGACAAAAGCCACGTTGACTTGACTGACGAACAGGTCGCTTTTTTTCAAGAAAACGGGTACCTGAGCATCCCGCGCATCACAACAGATGATGAGGTTGAATGGCTCAAGGGCATTTACGACGAACTCTTCACGGAGCGAACTGGAGAAGCGCAAGGACGTTACTTTGATCTCGCCGGCCCGCGTGCGCACAATGGACAGGAAACTCTGCCGCAGGTATTGGGTCCAGAGGCACAGTTCCCTGAACTCCGCGAGACGATCTATTTCCAGAACGCACAGCGGCTCGCTGCAAAGCTACTCAGTGTAGCAACTGAAAAAGTCAGTGGCGGCGGACACATGATTTTGAAACCCGCACACTACGGCAATGAAACGCCGTGGCATCAGGACGAGGCGTACTGGAACCCCGAAGTCCTACCACACAGCCTAAGCGTCTGGCTGCCACTTGATAAAGCAACGCTTGAGAGCGGGTGTCTCCAATTTATTCCGCAATCCCACAAGGGTGAGGTGCGTTGGCATCGGCATATTGATAACGATCCGCTCGTACACGGCTTAGTGACAGATGATGTTGATGTATCAGAGGCGGTCGCTTGTCCGATACCCGCGGGCGGTGCGACTTTCCACCACTGTCGGACTTTGCACTATTCAGCACCAAATAGCACAGCAGCAGCACGTAGAGCCTATATCCTCGTCTTCGGTGGACCACCGAAAAAACTGGATAAACCGGCACACCGTCCCTGGCAAACGGAGGAGCAGGAGGCACTCGCAAAACTAAAATCGTTAGCGGTCAGTGAACAGTGACCACCATCAGTGTCAATTTTAGAAAAAATAACCCTCGCGACCCCCAGGCCAGTAGGTTCGGTTTGAAACCGAACCGGCTCCTACGCGAAAACCTTGATGACTTCAAAATCCTCTTCAGTCCCGTACGGACGTTATGTTTATAGAAAAACGCTCAACAAGAGCATCCAACCCTGTAAGGGTCGCATGTTTATATCTACAGTGCCTAAAACGCCATGAAAAATCGCTAAATTGACACCTATGGTGCGGTTTTGCGGTGTACTCATCCAAATGCGATCTGCATTCCCAACCGAACCGGATTTTACGCGGAAACATTTGGCTGTCGGTTTCCTGTTGAATCTCCTATAGAATAGGCTGTCAGCCTCTTCACTCTCTATCTTCTGTAGCCTATAGGTTGGGTTGAGCGGTAAAACGCAAGCCCCTTCTGTAAAAAAATCAGCAGCCTAACATCCGAAAAAATACATTCTTTGAAATTTTAATTTGACAAAACCTTTTTCACGGAGTATAATTAATTTCGTGAGTTATCTTAGGACGATTTAGTTTTTCAGTTCCGTTTAGTTTTTAGGTCCCGATATTAGTTCTGGTTGACAGATGTTAACTTGACACAATATCGTGAGCACAGTTCGCTCATACAGCGGAAAATATGCACGCATATAAAGCGAATTTGTAAAACTAAACGCTCCTGTAAGTTATCAAGTAATCTCACAAGTCGTCAGACGCGACTATTTACACATTTCGATTGCGAATATTGCTAACTTTTGTGAAAGGTGAATGAATAGGCGATAATGAGAAGCAGATTTTTGGATCCTTTGGAAAGAAATCGCTTGGATGCGACGGTAGATGTTCGTGTGTCCGCGCGATATAGCACATCTGCTGATATCTTGTTGCCCCCCCAACTTTTCAAACGTTAAGCGTTTTGCTTCACAAGGTCCGTCCGGCTCCGGAGACCTTTTGTTTTCCGCGTGCTACCTTTGTCTTAGACAAGGCACTGCATAGCGGCTTTTTGTGTTGTGCATCACAGATATGATGTATGCCCTCGCGTTGCGACTTTTTCGTTTGACAATAACACCACACGTGCTACATTTAGGCACAACTCTTGTTATTGTCGTTTTGTAGATGGCAGCCTCTAACGTTTCTTGAGGTGCGCCGAGGGTGCTGGAACCATCCATCGGCGCGGCACTGCCATAACCGTACTATGACAGCACTAGTTTCTATTATAGCATATAACAGGCGTTGTGTGCTATAACAATAGAGACCAGCACCCTCTTGGGACGGACGGATTGCCTGCGCCTTCTTTTTCTTTCTTTGTTGCTTTCGGGCAAAACTCCCATCCGTTAAAATAAACACCAAAGTGTTTGAACACCCTAAAGGAGCGTTTACAATGCTACGGAAAAGATTTTACATTCCGATAGGTTTTTGTATCATTGCAGTAGTCGCGATAGGTATTTTTGCGATGCGATCAGAGACACCCAAAGAGCCGATTAAGGTTTACAAGACGGTCATGCCAGCGGACACACCCGCAGAGGTTACTACAGGAGAGGTAACGGACACCTCAACAGGTGGAGAAATAACAGAAGTCTCAACAAGCGGACACATGCACGCGGACGGTACTTGGCACGGCGATGCACACACCGAAGAAACTCGCCCCAATACTGATGGGTACGACTGGCGAGACGATCCTGCCTTTGATGACACACTTGTGAAGAAGGATCCCTGGAAACAAACCTATCCACAGCAGGCATCTACAGATGACACTGATGATACATATCCGCCACGCGATTGGTATAAAACAGAAGATCCTGAATTACATGCTGAGTATTTTTACGCCCAACTTCTCAAACAGTTCGGTGATATTCCGGAGGTTCACATCATCGGGGAACATAAATTACAAATAGCAAAAAAAGGACCGATTACAGATGATCAATGGATCAAGTACCTTGAAGCATCTCAAGTCCTTTGGCCGAATGAAAAAAACGCAGAACTCCTTGAAGCCCTTCAAAAGGATAAGGTAGAAGAACACCAATAGGCCTTCAGAGCGCACTGTCTAAATAATAGTATTTGTTTCTGGTTGGTTAAGGAGTCTCTCATGAAAACAGTTTTCAGTTTACTCATCTGTCTCTTCAGTCTGTCGTTTTTTTTCGGTTGTGGAGAAACAGACCCACCCGCGGAAACCATAATCCCCCGTCAGTCGTCGATGGTGCCTATTCCCTCTTTAGACATAAAATACTATCCGAAAGGATGGGTCCGGCTAACAGATAATGATATAGAAGAACTATTAACATTTAAGTTCCCGGATGACTTATGGCAAACCAAAGACCCAGAGCTCTTAAAAAAATACGATGCGGCGGAAGTATTGAAGACTCACGGAGATACGCCGCACGTCCGATTTTACATAGAATTTTTGAGAAACAAAGTTTCAACGCCCGAGATCGGATTGGCTTTCGCGCGGACGGTCTATTTTCTGTGGCCGAATGAACACAATAAAAAACAACTTGACCAGGTCATAAAGGACCTTCCGGAATACGAAGATCACGCCAAATTTCACAATTCAGATCAACCACCAAACGATGGACAACTCGCTGCTAAATTAAAAGAAAGACACGCTGCACTTTTAGAAAAGCACGGGAATATTCCAGAAGTTCAAATTGTTATAGATTTTGAGATGAAAGTCAGAGATAATCAACCTTTGACAATAGATGAACTCTTTGCTTATCGTCAGGCACTCTTTAAGTTAGAACCTGACCATGAGCAAAATCGCGTTCTTTTACAAGCGTATCTACAGGCGAAAGCCAATGGGCAGCCACTCGAGTCTGTAGATGAGAGAAAAGTCCTTGAGGAGTGGCGCAAGGCTAAAGAAGAATGAATACGAATCGGATGGGCGGGACAAAAGGCATTGGGCATGGATGTCCGTCTATCCATAAATTAAAAAAGGAACTTTCTCATGTTCAAAAAATGGGTCTGCTGTATCTGTATTTTTCTGATGACACTTACTTTCTTTGCGGGTGCGATCTCACAAGAAGCATTTGCAGGTGACAACCAGCAACGTTGGATATACGTGACAGTATATTATGTATGTCCCAATGGCGATATTTACAATGAGCATACAACTCGGACCCGAGAGACATGGAATAGAGATCATCCTACCCCCACTCCCAAATGGGAACAAGTATGTTTCCCTCTTGCGGATGGTGGAACCCACTGTGAACATCAGTGGGTCTACCGTCATACTCCGCATCCTGTCTATTCGAATAATCCCGTATATTACAGTTACACGAAAGCGTCAAAGGCTCACGGGTGTCGTTAAGCCCCCACAGCGGGTTGTGTAAAGCCCGCTAAAAACAAAAACGGGGGCGGAAGTTTCCGTAACGCTTTATGTTTTTCACTTTGACCCCCTTTTTGAAACACGCCTGTTATTTATGTATAACGGGCGCGTTTCTCATGCTATCCATCATCTTTTGCTATCGTTCCTCAGCATACCCCCCGCATCTGATGCGCCGTGGACCACATCCCGCCAAGGGACCAACAAGCAGGAAAACAACGATTCCATAACCTTAGACCACTGAACAGAAATTTCACAGTAATGCATTTTAAATGCCAAAAACAGAAACGCTCGTCCACCCATACCACCACTGCGTTCGCAGACGTAACAACCCGCACCTTAAAATCATAATTTCACAGTTATGAAAAAAATTGACAAGGTTCACAACACCGTGAAAACCCTTGCCACACCTTACTTCGCAGCGGTCCCCGAAATACTTTTTCAGATCCTTACTGTGAAATACTGTGAAATTTCATAACCCTCATAGAAACGCAGACAACAATCAACAAAACATTTACACACCCGAAAGAATTTGCCACTTGACACGTTCCCTGTTTTGTGATAGAATAGCAGTGTTAAATTAGATACCAAAAAGAAGGACAGACTGATGAAATTATTAAAAACGTATGCCTCTCTACTGATATTGTTTCTCCTCGTTTCTCCGGTATTTGCTGAGGAACACGCAGCAGAAGAAACACCGCCTCCCGTTAAGAAATACGCTGAGTTTACACTAAGCGGTGCCTACGCTGACACCAAAATGCTCAGCACCTTTGGCACCTCATCAACAAAGACACTTCGGGGACTTTTTAAGAAATTAGATGCACTCAAAACAGATGATGATATTGCTGGGATTATCTTCAAAATAGAAGGCATCAACTTAGGGTGGGCAACACTCCAAGAAATCCGAAACAAACTCAACGAATTCCAGGATACAAAAAAAGAGGCAATCGGCTATCTCGAAAGCGGTGGGAATGCCGAGTACCTCCTTGCTGCAACAATGGATCGTGTCGTTTTAATGCCTATAGGAAGCCTCAACCTAACAGGTTTGCGTGCCGAAGTTCTCTTCTATAAAGGACTGTTGGACAAACTGGATATTGAAGCAGAAGGGTGAGGTGCGTTGGCATCGGCATATTGATAACGATCCGCTCGTACATGGCTTAGTGACAGATGATGTTGATGTATCAGAGGCGGTCGCTTGTCCGATACCCGCGGGCGGTGCGACTTTCCACCACTGTCGGACTTTGCACTATTCAGCACCAAATAGCACAGCAGCAGCACGTAGAGCCTATATCCTCGTCTTCGGTGGACCACCGAAAAAACTGGATAAACCGGCACACCGTCCCTGGCAAACGGAGGAGCAGGAGGCACTCGCAGAACTGGAATCGTTAGCAGCGGAAAGATCGTAAGTACGCGTACTCGGCTCGAGGCACTATTATGAAGATTATTTGTACTGGCATCAGTTGTTCAGGGCGCAAAGAGTTAATGGCGAATTTTAAAATCCTTTGCATGAAACAGAAACTGAACATCGGCTTCTTCAACGTCGGCGATGTTATGCACCGCGCCGCCGCAGAATCCCGTGTCCATTTCACAGACAAGGTACTTGATTCGGATCCAGCAGTACTTTCATTGGCGCGCCGCACCGCTTTCTATGAAATCGCGCGCCGCACCGAATCCTATGAACACGCCATCATCGGACTGCACGCCTGCTTTCGATGGCGTGGGAGTCTTGTCGAAGGGTTCTCTTTCAAAGATATCGAAATCCTCCTGCCTGATCTTCTGATTAACGTCGTTGATAATATCACCGATATATCCGGGCGGATGAAAGAGAGTGCGCAGTGGTCAGGTATGGATAATACAACACTCAATGTCTGGTTAGACGAGGAGGAGTTCCTGACGCGACAAATCGCGCATTTCACAGAGAAACCACACTACACTGTCGCACGGCAACACGATCTTGAGAATTTTTATGAACTCCTCTTTTCGCCGAAGCCTAAATTCTATCTCAGCTACCCAATTACACTGCTAAGAGATACCCCGGACGAAATTAAGAAAATCCGTGAGATTGGCGAAAAACTGAGCCGCTCATTTATTGTTTTTGATCCGCTCACGATTAAAGACATGGCACTGGTGACCGCTGGGGGAGATGGGAGTGTGCCTGCTGCGACTATGGGCGAAATGGATGACGGTGTGATTGAACAGATTAAAACACGCACAATCTCGCGAGATTACCAATTCGTCCACCAGAGCGATTTTGTGGTTGTCATCTACCCAACGGATAAATTATCCCCGGGCGTTCTCAGCGAAATGAACTACGCAACTCGCCATAACAAACCGGTATACGCCGTTTACACAGGGACGCGGAGTATCTTCTTTGAAAACTTGTGTGACCGAATTTTTGATACCTTTGAAGAGTTAGCAGACTTTCTGACGACCACGTATAAAATAGATGAAAGTTGATACCCAATCATCTATATTACCTTCAGCAATCGTGCCACCGTTAACTGTATTGAGTTGTCCTGATTCTAAAACTTCAAGATGTGCCTTACCTAATTCCAAAAGGATTTTTTTCTTCCGAAGATAATGTTCTAAATTCTGACCGAGTGGTGCGTCGGCGCATCACCCCACTATAGTCGAAAGGTGTTTACCCCATGGTTGATGCGTATTACACAACTGACGAATCTCATTATAATGAGTGTATTGAGAAGGGCACTATTGTTCCGACGAAAGATTGGTACGGTAAAAGGTTTTGCATCGAAGATTTTTTAGCAGGCGATCACCAATATATTTTTATGTTTGTTAATGACCGCTATAGTATCTTTGACGAGGACGGAAAGGATAACACTTTCGGTTTCGTCTTGGATGCCGAGGCATTAGTCACAGAAAGCAAGGCCCTTGTAGGACCTGACCTGCTTAACGAATATCGCGCCCTGCTCAACGAATGCGCAACGTTTTCTGTTCAACAGAACCCCGCACTCAAAAATGACCAATTGATTGTTCGAGGCGTGCTCGCTGGGGCTGTTACCGAACCAGGGGTTGCTGAGACAATGTTGCTTTTCAGGACACGTGTATCAGAACTTCAAAACGAACATCGCTGTCGAGGAGAGGCGGCACTGAAACGTTTGCGAGAATCAACAGAGCCGTTGGAGCTGCTTGTCGGTGGGACTTCACCCTCACCGAGAAGGGCGGAAAAAACCGATCGAAAACTCCATAATTAAAAACATGAAAATCGGTATCCTCTCCCGGGGACCTCAAAACCACGCCACACTGAGGCTCAGCGAAACTGCCATCCATGCAGGACACACAGCGGAAGTCTTAGACCCCTTCGGCTTTTACCTCCAGGTCGGTGGCACATCTGATCGCATCACATATCACGGGAAGCCGGTAAACGATTTTGATGTTATCATGCCACGCTTCAGTCGCACAACAGCGCAATACGGCGAAGAAGTCGTGGCGCACTTTGAATGGATGGGAATACCTGTCATCAATTGTTCAAAAGCGATTGCAACGGCACGACACAAATTCCGATCCCTACGTATCCTCGCACAACACGGTTTGCCTATTCCACCAAGCCTCACCGTAGGTTCCTCCGAATTTTTGGAGAACGCCGTAGCCGAAATGGGAGATTACCCGTTTATTTTAAAACCGTTTTACGGCACGCATGGTAGAGGTATTATGTTGTTAGACACGCCGACCTCGCTCACTTCAGCCGTGGATGCGTTGTGTGATCTGCATCATGATTATGTGATTCAGCCTTTCATTACGGAAGCCGATGGGGTTGACATCCGCATTCTTGTCGTGGGCGGCGAAGCCATTGCGGCGATGAAAAGAAGCGCGCCCCCGGGCGAATTCCGGGCGAATATTCACAAAGGCGCGTCAGGCGAAACCGTCACGCTACCGGAGGCATACGACCGCCTCGCTATAGAAGCGACAGCAGCACTTGAATTAGAGATAGCCGGTGTCGATCTATTGGAGACAAACAACGGACCCGTCATTTTGGAAGTCAATCCATCGCCCGGGTTTGAAGAATTGGAATCGACGACAGGCATCAATATCGCAAGTCTTATTATTCAATTTGCGGCAAAATTCGCACAAAACCGCTGATAGACACTAACACCTGCGCTACGGAAGGACACAGTTGTCCGTATGGATGATACCCCAAAAAAAATCTTAATGTTCAATCACGAATTTCCACCGATCGGTGGCGGTGGCGGTTGGGTCAGTTATTTCTTAGGCAAACACTTCGCGGCAGCGGGACACGATGTGCATCTGATTACTTCGCAATTTCGCGATTGCCCGAAAGACGAGAAGGTGGAAGGCTTTCATGTGCACCGCGTACGTGCACTGCGTAAAAATCCGGATGTATGCGCTGTACACGAAATGCTAACTTACACCGTAAGTTCAAGTCTCTACGGATTACGGTTCATCAAGCAATTTCAACCCGATATCGTCCAAGTCTTTTTCGGGATTCCCGCAGGGGGTGGCGCATATCTTCTACAAAAATACCGCGACGTGCCGTATGTCGTATTTCTGGGGGGACGTGACGTACCGAGCCGCAACCCCGATCCGCCCTATTATCGGTGGTTATACCTGCTCCTAAAACCGGCCATCCGAGCGATTTGGCGGAACGCATCAGCGGTCGTTGCTTGTAGTGAAGGCTTGCGCGCACTCGCGAGAGAGACAGATTCAAATGTCCAAATGGATGTGATTCCCGATGCCGTGGATTTGGAAACTTTTACACCCGTCCAACGCAATCCCCATCCAGAAAAAGTCCGAGTCCTCACAATCGGGAGACTCATCCCACGCAAAGGGTTCCAATTTCTAATCCGCGCCCTGCCGCAAGTCCTTGAAAAGGTCTCACATAACTTTGAAATAGAGATCGTCGGTGATGGACCGTATCACGGAGAACTGCTGAAGTTGGCGGAAAATCTCGGTGTAACGTCACACATCCGTTTTACGGGTTCAGTACCGTATTCGGAATTACCACAAAAATACCAACAGGCGGACCTCTTCATTTTACCCTCACTCGCCGAGGGCATGCCGCTCGTCGTTTTAGAGGCAATGGGGACAGGACTTCCAATCGTTGTCAGTCGCGTCCAAGGCATTGATGAACTTGTCATAGATGGTGTTAACGGCGCGCTCTTTGATCCGAGCGATGTGGATGGACTCGCGCACGCGCTTGTTAAACTGATTAACGCGGGAGAAGGTCGTATTGAGATAGGCAAAGCAAGCGTTGAACGTGTCAAACCCTACGATTGGAAAAACATCGCCGACGCTTATTTAAGCCTCTATGCTGATATTTTAGGAAAAGATAACCTACAAGAGTAATTTCTGGATTGTCTCTATCTATCGGCGCGCGAGGTTTTTGTGCCTTGTGTTATGCGGCAGTCTTTAAAGAATTTTGAGAAACGTTAACCACCCTAAATCGCGCTTCACACGCATCAGAAACCCGATTTTGACAACGGAAAAATCGGAGCGGAGGTTTAATAGTTAAAATGTACCCAATCAAAATACTTGCCATCGGTGCAGGCGGTTTACAACGCGCCCTAACCCACGAATGTGTCCATATCCTCAACGAACGGAATCTCTATAACGGCGGTATCTTCGTCGGACAGCCGCGTGGCACTGAGAAAGCCGATGCCTTCAACCGACAAAACGGAACATACCATGTTGTCACGTTTGATCTCAGCGGTGTCCACGGTATCCGACAAGTTTCAAGCGTCCTTGGTGCGACAACACTCGCCACAGAAGCCGGGCGTGAGCAGTTCTACGCACAGACAAAAAACCCGCTTGACCTTATCCTTATCGGTGTAACCGAAGCGGGGATCGCCAAGGGTGAATTGGCGATGGATGTCTTGGATGAAACCCTCTACCGCTATTTTTGCCACCACGGCGCAGATGCGACACTCTGTGTTATCAACACCGATAACCTCCGCAATAACGGTGATGTCATCCGCGATATCCTCTGCAACGAATATCCAAAACGCAGTGATGATTACGCGGCGTGGGTGGAGACAAACGTCGGTTTTCTTAACGAAATGGGCGACCGGCTCGTACCGCAGGTCTATGCTGTCCCTGATGAGATTCAGGCAGCCGCACGCGCACAGATCAAAGGGCAAGATGAATTAATAACTTATGCGGAGGCATTACCGGCAACACCGCTCATCTTGGAAGACCTCAACAATATGTTGCGTGTCCCCTTCGGCGAACTTGACGATTACGGCGTTATTGTCAGTCAAGAGAGCATTGAACCCTATCACGATTGGAAACTCCTTTTGGTGAATTCCGTGCATGTGCCGGGGATTACACACAAAGGCACACTCTCCGACATCGAATATGTCAACGAAGCAGCGTCACACCCGACATTTGCCCCACATCTGGAGCGTCTGATGCGTGGATATGCTGAGATCGTAGAGGCAGACATCCCCATAGCCGGTAAAAGTGCGCGAGCCTATACATTGGAATTCGTTGACCGCATCCGTAAGGTCAAAGACGACAACGCCCGGATTAACATCATTGAAACCGTGAAACTCCGCGAACGCGCCGCGGATATCGTCCGCTCACCGAACTATGATACCAGCACAGAACGCTTCAAATCCGATTTCGCCTATTCCTTCGCGACCGTCCTCCGATTTCTAACGCCACACGCAATCTCGTCTCTTGATGACTATAGGGGCATCACCGATACCGGTACCGCGTATGAAATCCGAGACCCTGACCGAACAATACAGGACATCTTGAGAGGGGCATTTGGTGCGAGTCAAATAGACGTGAAAGGACGGATTGCGTCTATTTTCTCAAATGCAGCCCTATGGTCTCCAGCCGGGGCGACATCACCGACTGGTTTGAATAAGAATCAAGACTTTACGGAACGAGTCGTGCACTATTATCATCGGTTGGTTAACGGAGAGACGTGTCTTGAGGTATTGGAAGGTATCTCTACAAAATAGAAGGTAGATGTGCAGCAATAGTAGCGTTGAATATAAATCCTGCTCAAGTTGCCACTATTGTTGGAGGTTAAGAAATTGATAAGCATCAATTCCATCAGTTTCTAATTGTAAGACCCGAACTCCAGGCGGGGTCTCACCTGTAAGGCGAAATATTTCTAAGTCTTCCGCCGTAATAATCATATTGCCTGGAGCGTGTATGCGAGCAGAAAAAGATATTGGTTTTCCGTTTGCATCCCTTCTTAAAACATCTCTTTTCACATAAATAGTGTTGTCATAATATGGATAGACGGTTTTTGTTTTACTATCAAGAGAACCTCCAAAACGGCTTCCTACGCCTTGATCTGCCCATAATCTGATAAGAACTCGACTGAGAAGTTCTGCGTCTTTTTTGTCGGAATCTGAATAACCTAATGAATCAAGATCACTTTCCCATGAAGGTTCTGTACCCGGATAATCTTCTGGTATTTCTGGATATGGACCAAAGCCATAGGGCGAAACACGTACTTCAGATTTTTCCTCTGTAGTTGAAGATAAGACTTCCTCTATAAAAGTGTCCAATAAAGGTTCTTCATCTTCCTGAATAAAAGATTGTTCGGCTGATTTCAAATCGGCGTCGGAATCACTGAAGTTGTTTCCCTTGTATTGTTCTGAAAGAAAAGGTGTTTGCGCTTTTGCGTCTTTGGTTTTTGTTTTCTCTTTGAGAGAATAGGGTGTTGTTTTGTAAATAGTATAGGACTTACGCAAAGTTGACGATAATCGAAGGATTTTCGATCTCTTTTCGCATGTAGTCGGTGTATAAACTTTCTTTAAGGC
>VXZK01000264.1 GCA_009845545.1 Candidatus Poribacteria bacterium | reverse complement strand
GCATTATACTATATGCCCTGGTGCTGTGTATCCACATTATATATGTTATATGGCAAGTAGGGATTGGTATAGCAATGGACAATGACTCATATCGAAGAAATTTTTACCTGAAAAAAGCAGAAGAAATTTCAGGGCATCCTCTTAAATACGAAAATTTTGATTCTGGCAACAAAATAAAACCGATAACAAATTACCTACAGCAATTCAAGTATTTGTGGATAATTTGGGCAGATTGGTCACGTGTATTGTTGGTTGTCCCTCCTACGCTCCTGTTTATCATTGTTGTTCATTTCTTTTTCAAGAATACCGATTTGGAAAGCGTGTGGTTCTCTGGAATTAATATTTTTATGTTTTTGGTTCTAATAGTTGCTTCAATAATGCAAAAACGTTGTAATAAGCGATATCTATCAGGTTTCAGTTGCCGGTGAAATTAACACACACCAAGATTTTTTTATTGACACGCGAGAACAGATGTGATTTACTAAATACAACATCAGAAGGATCAATTTCACACCATTGAAACGGGACAGAAAAGGAACCTGTATGTCAGAAACAACACAAGGCTATTTAGGCATCGAAAGCGAAAGCACAAAAGTCAACCTCGGCTTCCAAAGCGTCCTCAATTACATCCGCGAGCACGCCCGCTCCGAACGCCAAAAGGGCGACCTTTTCGAGCAGTTGATGCAGAAATATTTCACCGAAGACCCCGACTACAAAGACCAGTTTTCCGAAGTCTACCTCTGGAAACAGTGGGCACAACTCCGAACAGAATTCGACAGCACAGATATAGGCGTTGACCTCGTTGCTGAAAAACACGATGGCACATATTGCGCCATCCAGTGCAAATGCTATGCTGAAGATACACGGGTTTCAAAACCACACATCGATTCATTCATCTCTGCCTCCGCAAGCGAAATTTTCACCTCGCGAATTTTAGTAAATACAGGCGGTGAGTTAGGCGAAAACGCACTCAGAACGATAGAACCGTTAGGCGACAAATTCCGGATCATCCGCTTCCGTGATCTCGAAGACAGCCATTTTGAATGGCCCGACCTAAGCATACAGGCTCCTCAACAACTCACCTATAAACAGAGAAAATTCCACCTAAAAGACCATCAGCAAGAAGCGTTCGACGACGTTATCAACGGCTTCAAAAAGTCCGACCGCGGCAAACTCATTATGGCATGCGGGACCGGCAAAACCTTCACAGCACTGAAGATCGCTGAGGAGATCGCCGGAACCGAGGGTAGAGTCCTCTACCTCGTGCCATCTATCAGTCTGCTTTCACAGGCGATGCGAGAATGGTCGGAACAACGCGGCGTACCACACAGTTATATCGGTATCTGCTCGGATACGCGCGCAGGAGATACTACCGAGGATTCGTCTATTCAAGAACTCAAGATTCCCGTTACCACAGACCCGTCAGAAATCTCTCGTGCATTGCATAAACCTAACACTGGCAAAATGACGGTCGTTTTCTGCACGTATCAGTCGCTGCCACTCATTGAAGAAGTACAGAACAGCGGTGCACCTCAATTTGATATTATCTTCTGCGATGAAGCGCACAGGACGACCGGTGTCGATAAACCCAGCGATAAAACCTCGCATTTTGTTCTTGTACACGATGCCGAACGGATTCGCGCGAATAAGCGGCTCTACATGACTGCTACACCTCGACTCTATACCGAAAACGCAAGGAAAAAAGCTGCTGACTATAACGCTGAAGTCTTCTCTATGGACGACGAAGAGAAATACGGTCCCCAGTTCCATCGACTCCCGTTCTCCAAAGCCGTTGAACTCGGTGAACTTTCCGACTACAAAGTCGCTATTTTCGGCATATCGGAACATGAAGTCAATGCAAAACTCGCAGGCAACACCGGCAAGTACGGTAGCGAAATCAACATAAACGACGCAACCCGAATCATCGGCTGCTGGCGCGCCCTACAAAACCCCGAAAACAAAGAGAAAGACGACGAAACGCTCAGACCCCTGAAACGCGTTATCGCATTCACAAACAGAATTGACGAGTCGAAGGCTCTCAAGACCTATTGGAATCAGATTATTGAGGATGCCCTCGAAAAACTGCCAGAGGAAGAACACCCTACCAACTTTTTATGCGAAACTGAACACGTTGACGGAACGGTTCACGCCCTGAACCGAAAAACACGCCTCGATTGGCTAAAAAACGAGAACTACGACGATAGCCAAGACGATAGTGATGGCAAAGACGTTTGCCGTATCCTCTCGAATGCAAGATGCCTTTCGGAAGGTATTGATGTCCCTGCCCTTGACGCTGTAATCTTCTATAAACCCCGAAAATCCCATATCGACGTTGTCCAAGCGGTCGGTCGCGTCATGCGGAAGGCACCGGGGAAGCAATTCGGGTACGTCATACTGCCTGTCGCCATCCCCGACGATAAAGCCCCTGCTGCAGCTCTAAATGATAATGAACGGTTCTCTAATGTCTGGAGCGTTCTCAACGCCCTCCGTTCACACGATGACAGGTTCGACGGTCAAATCAACAGTATTGACCTCAATAAAGAGCTCCCTGATTCCATCGTCATTGGAGGCGGCGGAGACGGTGACCCCGATTGGAATCCTGAACAACTCTCACTCTTACCAATTGAAATCCCCGTTGAGGCGATCCTCTCAAAAATCGTAGAGAAATGTGGCGATAAACGATACTGGGAGAACTGGGCAAAGGATGTCGCTGATATTTTCGACCGACTCGTTGACCGGATTCAAAATCTATTGGATAATCCCGAAAACGCTACCTTGAGCGAACGGTTTGAAAGTTTCCACGCCGAGTTGAAAAAGACCATCAACACCTCTATAACCCGCGACAACGCGATCGATATGATGGCGCAACACATCCTGACCAGCCCTGTTTTCGACGCGCTTTTTGTGGATTACGACTTTTCATCTGGTAACCCCGTCGCAAATGCCTTGGATAACCTACAAAAGGACTTTGCGGAATTCGGACTTGAGAGCGAGACGCGAGATTTGCAAGGGTTCTATGACGGCGTCCGGTCGCGTGTCAGCGGTGTCAAAAGTAGCCACGGACGGCAAGAGGTGCTATCGGATCTTTACGAGCAGTTCTTCAAGAAGGCACTGAAGAAAGAGGCGGAACGGCTCGGTATCGCCTACACACCGATTCCATTGGTGGATTTTGTCTTGCATAGCGTCAATGACGTTCTACAAGAGGAGTTCGGAAAAACCATCAGTGACGAAAATGTCCATGTGCTTGATCCATTCACCGGCACCGGCACATTCATTGTGCAGCTCCTGCAATCTGGACTTATCCAACCTGAAGATATCGAGCGAAAGTATCATGAAGAACTCCACGCAAACGAGATCCTCTTACTCGCCTACTATATCGCATCTGTGAATATTGAAGAAGCGTTCCAAGGGCAACGCCGAGAAAACAAAGGGTATGAGCCATTTGAGGGTATTATCCTAACTGACACTTTCAACTTGAACAAAAACAAAGAAGAGGCGCAACAGGAACTTGACCTGCAAGAATGGCTGCCTGACAATAACGAACGCGCTGAGCGTCAACAAGAACTTCCAATTGAGGTTATCATTGGTAATCCACCATGGTCGGCAGGGCAACGGAGTTCTGCAGACGAT
The DNA here is from genome assembly GCA_009845545.1 of Candidatus Poribacteria bacterium. Taxonomy (GTDB): domain Bacteria; phylum Poribacteria; class WGA-4E; order WGA-4E; family WGA-3G; genus WGA-3G. The sequence goes on along the minus strand of VXZK01000264.1, from coordinate 10,240 downwards.
AACCAGAACGTTCCGTACCTTGAACTTGAGAAGCGGATCAGAGATACTTACGCTGGGCGTTCTACAGCAACATTGAAAAATAGTCTCTATGATACCTATAAAATGGCGATCCGATGGGCAACCGACAGGATTGGTGAAAAAGGTATTATTGCCCTCGTTACCAACGGGTCATGGATTGATGGGAACGTCGATTCGGGGATTCGTGCGTGTTTGGCAGAGGAATTCAGTTCAATTCACGTTCTACACATGCGAGGGAATGCAAGAACATCCGGTGAACGTAGACGTGCCGAAGGTGGAAACGTTTTCGGTGGCAGTTCACGCGCTCCCGTTGCTATCTCACTCCTCGTCAAGAACCCGGATGCGACCCAGGAAGCGTGTAAAATTCACTACCATGATATAGGGGATTACCTCACACGTGATCAAAAACTGGAAGCACTGAGCGAGGCGGTCTCTATAAAAGGATTTAGCGATTCGGAAGCAATTACACCTAACAGTCACTACGATTGGGTTGACCAGCGCAGCGATGCGTTTGCTAAATTCTACCCGATCGGCACAAAAAAAGCAAAAGCAGGTAGGGCTGACGACGCAATTTTCAAACTATTCAGCAGCGGTTACAAGACAAGCAGGGACGCGTATGTCTATAATTTCTCACGTAATGCTTGTGCCGAGAATGCATTACGTATGACACAAGACTATCTCGATGCACTTTCCGAACTCGAAGCAGAACCAGGAACTACTGCGACTGTTGTAGCACGTAGACATGCATCAAATATTAGGTGGGACCGGGAACTTGAAAACAACCTCAGACGTGGGAGAAGATCCGATTTTGATGTGAACTATATCCGAAAAAACGCATACCGTCCGTTTGTGAAAATGAATTGTTATACCGATTATACGTTCGCAAATTGTAAGTACCAGCAGGATTTAATTTTTCCAAACAGCTCCAGCGAAAATCGAGTGATCTGTGTTCCCGGTATCGGTGGGAAAAAATCATTTTCTGCCCTTATGACTGATACAATGCCGGATCTCGGTTTCAATGAAGCATGCCAGTGCTTCCCACGATGGCGATACCCAGCTCCCGAAGAGGCATCAAACACGGAGAATGTGAGTCAATATTTTGCCCCAGTATTAGATCGTATCGACAATATTTCAGATACTGCCTTAGATGCTTTCCGCTGGCATTATGGAATCAAAAAAATCACGAAAGACGAAATTTTTGATTACGTTTACGGGATCCTACACGCACCGAGTTATCGGGAACAATTCGCAAACGACCTGTCGAAGATGATACCGCGCATCCCTTTTGCTCCCGACTTTTATGCTTTTGTGAAGGCCGGTGCGATCCTCTCATACCTTCATCTCAATTATGAGACGTGTGAACGGTACCCAGACCTTAAAGTCGAACCTCGCAAACCAGATATATTTTGGCAGGAAAAACCGGAGCATTTCCTTCTGGGGGCGCGGGCGATGCGGTTCGCTGATAAAGAAACAAGAACAACCCTCATTATCAACGAACACGTCCAATTATCCGGTATACCCGCAGAAGCACATCGCTACGTCGTCAACGGTAGAACGCCACTGGAATGGTTCATTGACCGCTACAAAATCAAGCAGGACAGAGAGAGCGGCATCATCAACGACCCAAACGGCTGGTTCGAGAACCCTCGCGACCTCATCACAGCCATAGAGCGCATCATCTACGTCAGCGTCGAATCCACCAAGATTATTGAGGCGTTGCCTTCTGAGATAACCGATGACTCAAACAGTTAGAGGCACTCTGGTCGCGCACTCGGTAAGCGCGGTTTGTAACCTCGCCGGTTCATAATGCCCAAATAATTCTAAAATCTATCACAAAGGTGTAAGGAAATTACGACTATGGAAAATGAGAAAAATCCAACGGAAATTGCCAATGCGGCTTTACCCTCTACAGTGCTTCTGGAAATCGAAAGTGCTAACGATCAACCCTATAGGACCGGTAGTGGATTCTTCGTTGGAGAGGGCGAGATTGTAACCAACTTTCATGTTGTTGAAGATGCCCGCAAAGGCTCGGCAAAGTTGTTTGGACAAGATGAATGGTATGACATCGAAAAGTATACAGCACTTGATATAGACAACGATTTAATTGTATTAAAGATTGAGGCTCCGGATCAGGCAATTGTTGACACACCGGCACTTCCGATTGGAGATAGTAATGATATTCATACCGGAGATACGATTTATGCTGTCGGCAATCCAGCAGGTTGGGAAAGCACAATCTCAGACGGTATTATAAGTGGGATTAGACAGGAACCCTGGCTTGATAAAAGGATTCAAATTACAGCTCCAATTTCCCCAGGAAGCAGTGGCGGGCCGGTCCTAAATACTAAAGGCGAGGTTATCGGTGTAGTGTCCGGTGGTCATTCACTTAGGTCTATTCCTTTATCCCAGAACTCACAAGAGGCACAGTATATCAATGTTGCCCAGAATCTTAACTTCGCCATTCCTTCAAATTATCTTAGGTCACTTCTTAAGCAGCGCAATGAACGGGAAGCCCCAAACTTTTTGTCCCTAGCAAAATTAGAACGGGTAAGACACATAGATAGACTCGGATGGATCGGTTTAGCCTCCTATACATTTCCTCTGCTAAACCAATCCAATCGGGATGTAAAGAATGTTCGCTGCCATGTGATTTTCAAAGACGAAGAAGGCAGTGTGATCAAGAGAGATATCGTGGTTTTTCCATGGCTAATACCTGCCAATGGAACTAAGGTCATAATTCGTCTTGCTGCTTGTGATACGACAGCTCTCGGTCTTGCGGACCCTTCACTCGTTAAAATACTTCAGAAATTAGATATTGCTGAGTATAATGAGCCCAACCTTAACAGAAACCCTATTGAATCATTTTTGCTCGGTTTGGCGGATCTGCTGCTAACTAACATGGATCATGCTAAATACAGTTCGCTTAAACCTCACGTTAAACGGTTGACAGTGGACTATGAAATTCAAATTCTTGATTTGGAGGTAGTGGATTGATTTTCCAAATGTCCGTTCTAACCCTGGGTGTAATGGCAATGCAAAAAAGGGTCTATCAATGGAGGCAGTACATGTGCTATGTCTCCACTTATACCAATACCTGAATTTTGATTTGCAATTTCTGTATCTTCTGTGGTAAAATTAATTTAAAATTGACGCTGGATGTACTATTTACTACAATATCCAGTTGATGGCTCCAATACGAGGTGCTTTTTCTTTCTGAGAAGGTCCGGGCAGTTTTATCTTAGTGGCAAGGGAGGTGAAAATCGGTGGCTAAGCGAGATACCTACAAATACCATCTAAAGCAAGGCAACAAAATTATTCAGAGTGGAATTACCAACGATCTGGATCGGCGTGAAAGGGAACATCAGCGCAAACGTGGAGATGGTGTTCATATTCAGAAAGTCGGAAATCGGACAACGCGAGGTGGTGCTAAGGATTGGGAAAAGCAGCAGAAGCGCGGGACTCCTTAATTTTTTTACCTGATGAAATGGACTTCCATAGTATGATTGGAAGTCCAAAAATCAGTTAATTTGATCTAAAAAGGCGGGGAAAAGCAATAACCTCTGCCTTTTTCTTTTCTCATTGATTCCGCACGTTCCTTAGCAGATATAGCAGACGGAAAATAAGGTGGAAAGACCCAATTCACCAACAGCGGACGAGGCACCATGTCCTGCGGTTGTCTTTTTTCGTAGATTTGCGGGAACGAGAGTTGAGCCGCATAGGATATGCGTTAATAAAACTTACGGAGATTTTCGGATCTACTTTATAGTTGCATAGAATACGCAAGCCTCAACACATCTAAGCCCCGATGACAGTGCATAATGTATACTAAACTTTGGATAGTTTCTGTCCAGATCATACTCTGTTTCCACCGCATTTTTCGTGTTTTATTAGCATTATAGGCACGAAGGCAACTCAGGGAAAATAAACGCAGCCGCATCAATGCTAAGCCCTGTAGGGGCGATATGTTTGTAGAAATGGCTCCGCGAAGCTAAGCCCTGTAGGGGCGAAATATTTATCGATTAAGAATTGTCCAAACTTTAATATTCTTTACTAGAATTTACACAATAATTTAAACTTGTTATGATTTACAGAGAAAATATCAGGAGATTTTATGATTTTAGATGTAATACTTATGGTTCTATTTGTTGGTATTCTGGTTTTACTGATTCTAATGCGTAAACAACTTGTTTCTATAGACAAATCACAGGCGGCGCAAGAGGCATTAAATTCCCTTCGTGAAACAGTATCCAGATCCGAACGAGAAATTAGGGATGCGGTACAGTCAAGTCAAAGTACTATTTCTAACACGCTTACAACGCAGCTGCAAAGTACAGGCGAAATGCTTGGATCCAGTCTTACAGAACTTGGAAAGGCACAAACACGTGAACTTGAGAACGTGACGAAGTCAACCAACAATTTAACACAGACTAATGAGGCACGAATTGAAAACGTCAGGAAAACGATTGATGGCCGACTTAAAGACTTGCAAGACAGCAATGAGCGTAGGCTTGACCAGATACGAGAGACAGTTGATGAGCAGCTCCAATCTACATTGGAGAAACAGCTGAACGAATCTTTTAATCTCGTCAGCGAACGCCTTGAAGCTGTTCAACATGGTCTTGGAACCATGCAGGAGCTTGCTTCAGACGTTGGTAATCTCCAAAGGGTGCTAACGAATGTCAGTAAACGAGGAACATGGGCGGAATATCAGTTAGGAGCGATCCTTGAAGAGATTCTCACACCGGATCAATATGATACAAACGTCCGTCCGCACCCTGGTCCCGAGATAATTGAGTATGCCATTCGCCTTCCTGGACAGAGGGCAGGTTCAAATTCGTGTGTTTATTTGCCAATTGATTCAAAGTTTCCCACAGAAGATTATCAGAGATTATTAGATGCTGCGGAGAGGGCTGATAAAGATGCAGAACAAAAAGCAGTTGGATCACTCACGCGCACGATCCACAACGAGGCACAGAAAATTAGCCAAAAGTATATTGTCCCTCCACACACCACAGATTTTGCTATTATGTTTTTAGCAACAGAGGGACTCTACGCTGAGATACTCCGGCAGCCCGGACAAGTAGAGAAATTACTACACGATCAGAAAATTATAGTTGCTGGTCCCGTCAACCTCGCGGCCATTCTCAGTAGTCTTCGTGTAGGATTCCAAACTTTGGCAATTCAGAAACATTCTGGTAAAATTCAAGACACACTCACTGCTGTCAAGACAGAATTTCGTGAGTACAGCCGCTTATTAGGTCTCACGCAGCGTCACCTACGAAATGCCTCTAACGCTCTTGAAAAGACAGGGGAGCGTTCACAGGCAGTCGTAGATAAATTACAAGAAGTTGAGGAACTTCCATTGGAGGAAGCGGCGAAGACCCTTGGACTTCCAAGGACCGAGTTAGGAAGCGAATTATCAGAGTAGTAGGCTGTCACATCTAAACTGATAGATGGTTTGTAGTAGGGCAATTCATTGCCCGTTATTCTCACTACGAAGCAGTCCGATGAATCTCATGACTACGAACCGGGTTCACCTGCATTTGAATGTTGACAGACTAGTAAACGCTGTTATGATAGTTATCACACAAAGTTGATGTTTGGTATGCCGCGTAGGCGATTCTCGAAAGGATTTTTTTATGCAATTATGTTTACGGTTCTGTGAATCAGAAATTGAATATTGGGCTGAGCGTTACTGTCTGTGTCAAAAATTGAGTTCTCGGAAGTGGGAGCAAGACCTTATAAAGCGCAAGGATAGCATTTAGAAATACGAGGAGATGACTTTAGATGAGCTGTATGATATTTCATACTGGAAGTCCAGACGCCAATCAAAGCGAGTTCGTGACAATAATACGGAGAAAACGGTAAATAGGGTTACTAAAGCTGCCTTCACGAGCGATAACGACTGGGATAAACTGAAAAAGCTTATGGAATTGGATGGTATTTCATACGCAAGAGCCTCAGCGATTTTGCATCTATACGATGCCGGATGCTATCCTATTATTGATGTTTACGCCGTTTGGAGCGTTGATAAAAACGATACGGTAAAGAATTCGTATACAAAAAAGTTTTGGTGTGCGTATGTGCCTTTTTGTCGTGAGTTGGCAAACCGAAATAAGGTTGATATGCGAACGGTTGATCGGGCATTGATGCATTACGGTTATATTCATAGCGACATCGAAGATGATGAAAGTTCCGGGTAACCTACACAATGTAATGCCATCGAAAATTTAGACCACACTCCAAACCAAGATCGCGCTACTATTGCTTCAATATTGAGTTTATGGTTGATCCTGTTCGTAGTAGGGCAATTCATTGCCCGTTCTTGACGTGCGATAAATCGCACTACTACGAACCTGCTCTTAAGTTCAAAGTTGAAAGACTACTACAATACCAATCTCATAGAAAGGAGCATCCGATGGGCACCAAACGAAAACGCAAAGGATTCACCCCCAAATTTAAAGCGGAAATTGTTATTGAAGCACTCAGCGGCGAAAGTTCCGAAGCAGAACTCTGTCGCCGACATAACATCACTGAAGAACAACTCTCACAGTGGAAACACCAACTCCTTGAAAACGCGGCATCGCTCTTTGAATCCAATCGTAAGCAGTCCGATGCCGCTGCGGAACGCATAGCGGAACTGGAGCTACTCGCTGGGAGGTTGAAGCAGGCGTTGGACATCCAGAAAAAGGCACTCGACTGGATTGCCTTGAACCGATCTGAAGAATAACGACGCGTTGCTTCTCACCAATGTTTTCAAACTACATAAAAATTTCATATAAATCCCGGTTCAAACAACTGAAAACCTCTCTTGCTGTAGGAACGATCCCATCGCCTGATGATCTGCGCTCAGTACAAAGACATCCAATTGTCCATTTTTCGATTAGATTTTCACCGCCAGGCCCTGTCTCTACTGCCTTCGCGCGCTAAATGTGCGTCAGCCCTGTAAAAGATTAATTTTAACTTGCTTTCTCAAATTATATATGTTATTATAGGTAATGTAAAATATATTAGGTAAACAAAAATGCCAAAAATTGCGTTTTCATACCCCGTACGCTTACTGATAACTGAAAAACCAACAACCGACCCCCTATGCCGTGGTAACATTTTTTTTACTACCGAACATCACGAAAAAACGCTTACAAACCCATACAGACCCTTGGTTCTCAACCTTATGTGAAAAAACACCAAAAAGCTAAAAAAGATACCATTTGGTATCTTTTTGACAACATTGGTATCTTTTTCCGGCGTTCAGAGTCCTATATTGCAAACCACGACAGGAGCCTTTACAACTTTCGCAGCATTTCGCAAGAAAACTCTCAATATGCCAAAACCGACAATTCAATGGCTCAGCCCAATAGGTTAGACCACGAAATATGCACAACCTAACAGGTTTTCAGTGTATTCGCCAGAGCTGACCGGCATCATGCTACGTAAATCTTGGAAAATCCTAGAATCCTGTAAATCTTGGTTCAGGCAATTTAACAATTGAGTGTCTCTGACGCTCAGTAAACTTTGACTTGATTTTCTTGCCTGTACATGTTATCTTATCACTACTATAAATCATCACGGAGGCAGTAAAGATGAAATCGATCGCTGTATTCAACAATAAGGGTGGTGTCGGTAAAACGACCTTGACCTACCACCTCGGGTGCGCGCTTGCGGAGTTAGGCTATAAAACGCTTCTTGTCGATTTAGATCCGCAGTCAAACCTAACGCTGTTTGGCTTGGATCCAGAGAAGTTACACAACATCTGGCGGACCGAGGATGCATTTATAGATGACTTTGTTGACGCTCGATATCAAGAATCTTCAAATTTTGAGGATATCGCAAGTGATGTCCGTTCTATCCATTTTCTTTTAAAACCGACTGAAGATGGAGCAGATCCACCGGAATCCCTTGCAAAACCTCTTGAACTACTTGACAACCTCGGAATGATTCCGGGTAGACTCTCAATACACACTTATGAAGATAAAATTGCAAGCCGATGGAGCGATGTTTATGGAGGAGATCCACTCGCAATTCGGACTGTAACACAAATCCGAAATCTTTGCCAAGCGTATGCAAAAAAGTATGCCTATGACTATGTTGTGATTGATACGTCCCCAAGTCTTGGAATACTTAATAAGGTCATTATATCCACTGTGGATGGGTTCCTCATCCCTTGTATGCCGGATATGTTCTCTCTTTACGGCATACAGAATATTGGCAAATCCCTTAAAGGTTGGAAGCGTGATTTTGATACGCTCTCTAACCTACTCTCCGATGCGAAGTTAAGCCATTTCCCGAAGAATTTCGTTAGTTTTTTGGGATTCACAATTTTCAACGCCAGGAAACGCTCGGATCAGGGTGAATGGGGTTTACCTAAAGCACATTACAACTACGCAAAACAGATTCCCACAACAATTCGAGAATACATTGATGCTGACCAGAGGAAACATCTAACTGAAACACAGTTAGAAGATCCTGTTGGTGGAATAGCGACTATGCATTCTTATTCAACGCTTCCGAATATGGCTCAAAAATACAGAACACCTATATGGAAGGTTCCGAGTTATGACAATCTGGAGGCAAGTGACAAAAGTACTATTTCGGGCAACAGAGAATCGTATGAAAACACGCAAACAGGTTTCCACATTTTCGCCAAAGACCTCTTGACACGCTTAGACCGGCTGGAGGTTGATAATGGTTGATGACCCAAGTATGGAGGCTATTGTGGAGCGAGTTCAAAGCCAACTTCACGATATAGATATCTTTCGTGATTACACGGTTCGCTTCTTTGAGACACACCCAGACCTAACACAATCGCCACAGGTTGTTCATTCGGTTAAAAGTCGGATAAAGGATTTACAGCACGTTCGCGAAAAAATACAACGTAAATCGTCAACCGAAGATCCAATCACGCCAGAGAACATCTTTGATCGGGTGACTGACCTCGCCGGTGTTAGAGTGCTGCATCTGTATCAAGCGCAATTCACACAGATTCACCATGCAGTAACCCAAAAATTGGATAGCCAAGACTGGATACTATATGAAGAACCCAAAGCTTACACTTGGGATCCAGAATCACGCGGTTTCTTTGAAAATCAGGGCTTGAACGTTGAGGTGAAGGAGAGTTTGTATACCAGCGTTCACTACGTAATTAAGCCCAGAGAAGATTCGCCCGTTTCCTGTGAAATTCAGGTCAGAACCCTTTTTGAGGAGGTTTGGGGTGAAATTGATCACTTAGTCAATTATCCTGAGCCAACTGATAATATCACTTGCCGGGAGCAGATTGGGGTTTTAGCGCGGTTAGTCGGTGCCGGAAGCCGTCTTGCGGACTCAATCTGTCGTGCTTATACTGATGAAGAATCTGAATGAATTTCTGATTAAAACCGTCAAAGCATCGTTCGGTGATAAAGAAGTTTCGTAAGTTCACTTCATTTTGCTAATACAAACAGCATCCGTATAACCTATGTTAGTTTGCAACCATCGTAATTCAAATTGCCTCGTTGGAGCTACCAACTCTGTTATTTTCCCATTAACCTAAAAATCCGCGTAATCCGTGAAATTCGCGAAAATCCGTGATTCAGACAGACTCGTACGCGGTTAGCAATCAAAAGACACTCACTTAACCACATCCCTCTTTATCTGTCGTGGAGTGGACCACATCCGACCCAGATAACAACAGGCGAGACAACCATATCCCGACAACCTTAGACCAATCAACAAAAATTTCATCGTAACACATTTTAAGTGCCAAAAATAAAAACGCTCGTCCACCCACACCAACACTGCGTTCGTAAGCGAAACGACCAGCACCTTAAAATCATAATTTCATAGGTATGAAAAAAATGGATACGCTTGACAACACCGTGAAAACCTTCGCTACATCTTGCTTCGTAGCGGTCCTTACACAGACTTTTCAGATCCTTACTGTGAAATACTATGAAATTTCATACACCGTTATTTTCCCATTAATCCTAAAACCCGCGCGATCCGCGTAATGCGCGCAATCCGAGATTTGCGGCGTACATGCCCCGGGGAATGCCCATAGGGAACCTTCATACCGTTGATTCATGCGACCTGCATTCAGGCGATATAATCCCACAAATCTTGATTCAACAACCGAGAACTGGTAACCATTCTTACTGACAACTGAAAACCGATAACCGACAACCATTAAAAAAATGTCACTTACCCCCATTTTTTCCTGAAGGTTTGTGGTGAAAGGTTTTAGTTG
>VXZK01000332.1 GCA_009845545.1 Candidatus Poribacteria bacterium | reverse complement strand
CAAACTGGAAGTTTGTTCTACGTAAAGAAACATTTATTAACAGAAATGGTATTAGATGAAACCGAATCGGAAGACACAGAAGCAGAAGAAGAAGAAGAAATTGTGCCTGTCTCGCCGCATGGCTTCGGTCCTTATCCTGAGGTCCCCAGCGACTACTTTCGGACTCCAGTTGGGGCATACCCTGATTCTGAATTCAGCCCCGGTCATGAATGACTAAAGTTTGGACAATTTTTGAAATTTAGGTAAATCTTCAAAGAAAAAGGGAGGAATATATGGACGCTGTGAAAATTATTAGTAGCACGAAAGGTGATGCTAACAAGCGAATTGCCTCCGTAAGAAAACAGGGCTTTACCTTGCCTCTTGTCATTGTTGTGGTTTTTGTTTTAAGTTCCTTTTGCGTGAAGGGTGTGTCTGCTCAGAAAGTGCTCTCGCAAACCGGATTTGAAAATTACACTGCAGCGCACAAAAAAAGCCCATTTCAACCATCTGAGAATACTGTCAAAATCGGTAAAAAATCCTTAATGATTTTCTCCGATAAATTGAATGAGTTTCATGAGTGGGCTCGCGGACTAAGGACCGATAACCCTATCGTCTCGATTGAATTCTGGGTTTATATTGAAAGGGGTGGACAATCTTTCGGTCTCAGTATCTATTCCGACGAAGAAGGTTTTGAAATTGAGGGAGGCCCCTATATCGACTGGACAGCAGGTGTTGTTCGCTGTCATGTGCACCAAGGAAATCTGTGGCGTAAGATTGGGAACTTTCCGGTCAATAGATGGCAGTACGTCCGGATTGTCTCCGATTTTGAGAAGAACGTGTTTGATTTCTATATGGGAGACAATAGGCAAATGGCTTTGACTGGGCAACCGAGAAGAGACCTCCCATTTCAAGAAGATGCCCTCCCTCCTCGTGCGAGATGGTTTGGTATTTTTGCTGGCGCAATGACCGTTCGAGGTTATATGGATGATTTACTAATCTATGAAGGCGGAAAACCTCTTAATTTGGCTGTTGAACCTATTGCAAAACTTACTACAACCTGGGGTCAAATTAAGCGACAGTGAAACCTAGGCTGGAACAAATACGATCCGCCTTTTCTATTCTCACTGCAAAGCAATTTCGCCCCTATGGGGCTGCTCATGGGCATCCGAGTTTATTTTTCACTGGGTTGCGTATATGTAGGGAACTCCAAGAAAAAGGAAAAATGCGGTGGAAACAAAGCGTGATCTGGACAGAAACTGTCCAAACTATAGTAATTATAGAGAGGCATTCCATTCTATCCTTTGTTATCTTAACGGAACTTACACCCTTCACTGGTAGGGCGGTTTCTAACCTCACCGTGCTCGTGGCGATAAGCGTTTGTGATGTCCAAAGATAGGTGTCACAACTCAATTTTACGTAAGTTTTATCAGATAAACGCTACTTTTTCCGTAATTTTTGGATGATTTATGACATTTTTTTCATTTTATGCACGAAAACGGGCAAAAAATGGTCTATATAAGATAGCGTTGAAGGGGATCGACATTGAGACCCCAAAGACCCGCCCCGTCGGCGCGGCAACAAACGCAGGGACCACGGCACCTACGCCAATGATCGCCCTCCTATTGTTGGGACGCTCGGTCGCGAGAGTGGTTGTCTGAGATTGCGTATGGTTCATCAGACAGATAAAGAAACACTGATGGATCATGTGCATCAGTTCACGACCGCTGATACCGTCGTCTACACAGAGGGTTGGCGTGGGTATAACGGTCTTGATCGTCGGCATGCCGTCGTCTGTCATAAAGAGGCTGAATGGGCAAGAGATGACGATGCCGATGGTGTTCGCGAAGTTCATACGAATGGCATTGAAGGTATCTGGACGACAGTTCGCAACTTCCTTCGCCCGTTTCGGGGTGTTCATAAGAAGTTTCTCTCCGGTTATATCGCAATCTGTGAGTGCCTCATCAATCGAAAATCTGTCTCTGTTGACTTCATATCAAAACTCGTTCAAGCATAGAATTGCATGCAATCTCGACATGAGCCGTGAAGTATAAATCAAATCCCTTGATGTTATTAATGAACCTCGTTGTCCGCTTTCTCTATCAGTTGAATTCAACCAAAGGAGACTCGCGATGTTCCGATCTTGCCTTTTGATTCTTTTTCTTTATGGACTGACCGCCGTCTCGGTGGTGCTGGAATACAAGGCATCCGCGGAGACGTTTGCGTGTCCGCCTACGCGTGTGTGTTTACCCAAAGCACCGCCGCCGTGTGAGCCACTCCGCTGTGTGCCGGACGTGAAACCCCCGGATTGTGAACCGCTCGATTGTGCTGTTTCGCGTCCGTTGTTGCGCCGGGCGTGCGCGCATGCGTGGCGGAAGCATCTCCGAGAAACCGTGAGAAGAAGTCCACCACCTTTGTGTTTTGCAGATGTCAAGTTTGATAAACCTCAGACCGTCGCGCGGGTGTCCACAGCAAATATTATGCGGGCGATGAGTCAATAGAAACTAAAACCGATGCAGACGTGTATCGGAATAAATCACAGGAGGAATCCTGATGTTCGCGAACATTTTGAAAAACCGCCTTTTTATTGGGGCGTTAGCGTTCTTTGTTTTATGTGTTGCTGGTTCTCTGCTTTATATGCGGCATGTTGAACAGCAGACTGCCCGTGAGTTGGCAGAGGCAGAAGAACGCGTCCAGCAATGGAATGAGAAACAAAATCAACAACCGCCAGCGGAAACCGCTGTTGGTAAGAAGCCCGACCAACCGCAGCAGGCTGGACACCGCCGCGCCCGATTGAACCCTATCGCTTGATTGGCACGAAACTATCGCGTGATGGCAACACACCCCCACAAGCAATCCTACAATCCACCGCAGGACAGCAAACATATATCGTGTCGATCGGTGAGAACCTTGACGCAGAGACCGAAATTGTCTCGATAGAAGGCAAACAGGTGGTGCTTTCCACCAACGGGCAGCAACGGACACTGCACCTGCCGAGCGGTTTCTGATACCCCCGCCGTCATTGGTCGGAAAAAATCTTGTAAAATCTCTCCCGATTTGTTAGACTATATCTCATGAATACACAAAAACCAATCATCCTCAACCAAGCAGAACTTGACTGGGAAACTTGGGACGATCCAGACCTCGCCGCCAAAAGTCCGGTGCGTTGGAAAATCCTCATATCGGGTGAACGCGGCCCCAGTAGTCAACTCTCTACTGGCATAGCAGAGATGACACCGGGGACCCTGCTGCCGCTCCATCACCATGCCCCTGCAGAGACATACTACGTCATCAGCGGACAGGGGTATGTTACGGTGGGTGATCGTGAGGCATCGCTCAGTCCGGGTGCGTCGGTCTTCATACCCGCTAATGCAAAGCACTCACTCCGTTGTACCGGGACTGAGAATTTAGTTTTCTTGTTCACCTTTGCAGCGGATCGGTTCGATGAAATCGTCTACCATTTCGATGTATAGTGCCTAATTACCAGACGGCTTGAGAACTCTACTAAGGGAAATTACCAAGATGTCAACATTAAAAACGACAGACGCTAAACCTATCATTTCCAATGCGGATGCGAGTCTGATAGACATTGGCGATGGCATCGCCAGACTTGAACTGCATAGTAAATTGAACATCATAGGCGACGGAATGCTGGAGATGTTTGATGCGGCGTTGGACGAGGTGGAAACCAATTACGCAGGCATGATCATCACCACAGAAGCGAAGCATTTTTCGGTGGGACTTAACCTCATCCTCCTGCTGGAACGTGCGAAGAACCAGAATTGGGACGCTATTTCTGGAACACTCCGCAAACTGCAAACCGTCTGCACAAGACTCCGGACGGCATCAAAGCCGGTCGTCGCAGCAACAGCAGGTATGGCACTTGGGGGTGGGTGTGAACTCGCGTTCGGTGCGGATAGGGTGCAAGCTTTCACTGAAAGTTCGCTCGGTCTTGTTGAACTCCGTGTCGGACTTATTCCGGCTGGCGGTGGTACTAAGGAGATGGCACTTCGATGTTTAGAGGGGCAAACGCTGCCCGCACCGATTCAGAATCTGTTTCCGGCTGTTAATAAGGCTTTTGGGACGATCCGCGAATCCACCGTTTCACAAAACGCTGCAGATGCGATGGCACTCGGTTACCTCCGTCACACGGATGCTGTCTCATCAAACCGAGAGACACACCTTGACGATGCGAAGCAACTCGTCCTCTCAATGCACGAAGCCGGATATTCCCCACCTGAGCCGCAACAAATATTTGTCCTTGGCGAGGAAGGGATTGCTCGACTCAATCTACAGACACATCTGCTTCGACAAGCGGACACCATTGACGATTATACACAAGACCTCGCTAATAAATTGGCGTATGTACTCTGCGGTGGCAAACTTTCGGCACCACAGTTTGTTACCGAACAATATCTGCTCGACTTGGAGCATGAGGTATTCCTCGGTCTTTGTGGCGAACAGCAAACACACGCAAGAATAGAAGCGACGCTCCAGAGAGGTAACAAATAATGCAAGCGGCATCAAGCGTAGTTATCGTATCTGCAGTGCGCACAGCCGTCGGAAAAGCCGGAAGAGGTACACTGAAAAATACGCGTCCAGACGAACTCGCCGCCGCTGTGCTCCGTGGTGCAGTGGAGAGACTTCCGCAGCTTGCGCTTGACACCGTAGACGATGTTATTATCGGTTGCGCTACACATGAGGGACCGCAGGGTTACAATGTGGCGCGTATTGCCAGTTTACGTGCGGGGTTCCCGGTCTCCGTCCCTGCTATTACGATCAACCGTTTCTGTGCATCCGGTTTAGAAACGATAGCGATAGGTGCCGAGCAGATTCTATCGGGGCGCGCCGAAGTCGTTATCGCTGGCGGTGTGGAGAGCATGAGTCAGGTGCCGTTCGGTGCTAACCTCTCCCCGAACCCTTCGCTCATTGAACACGCACCGGAGGCGTATCTCAGCATGGGATTGACCGCTGAAAACCTGACGCGGAAATATAGTATATCTCGCAATGATCAGGATGCCTATGCCTATGAGAGCCATCGCAAGGCGATCGCAGCGATTGATGCTGGCAAATTCCGGGAAGAAATCGTGCCGTTAACGGTCAAGGAGACGCACCTCAATTCGGGAAACACGCCTGAAACCGTTAGCACCGTCTTTGATACAGATGAAGGACCGCGCCGCGATACTTCAACGGAAGCACTGGCATCCCTGAAGCCTGTTTTTCACATGGACGGCACGGTGACGGCTGGTAACGCTTCCCAGATGAGCGACGCTGCCGCTGCAGTCGTCCTTATGTCTGAAGAGCGAGCAAAGGCAGAGGCGTACGATCCGTTGGCATATTTTGTTGGTTACGCCACAGCCGGTGTTCCGCCTGAAATCATGGGCATTGGACCGGTGCCAGCCATCCCGAAGGCACTCGCGTCGGTAGGGTTAACTTTAGCCGATATAGATGTCATAGAACTCAACGAAGCGTTTGCTGTGCAAGCCCTTGCTGTCCTTCAAGAGGCACAACTTCCTCCCGAAAAGGTAAACGTCAACGGTGGTGCAGTCGCTCTTGGACACCCGCTCGGTTGCACAGGCACAAAACTCACTGTGAGCCTGATTAATGAGATGCGTAGACAAAATCACGAATACGGCATGGTAACAATGTGCGTCGGCGGTGGTATGGGTGCTGCTGGTATTTTCAGTCTTGCACCAAGCCCAAAAAATTAAGACCCTAAAACGGAAGAAGGCTGTTACTTGACGAATATACAGAATCACATCAAAAACCAGATTGACCTGTAAGGGCAATCTGCGCGGAGGTCCATAGTTTAAAATATGCAAACGCATGTCTATCTCTCCATAGCCGGAGAAAACAGAATCGCCATTTATACATTCGACGTATCTAATGGTGGCATCGAACTTCAGGAAAACATCAACGTTACGGGTTCTCCAGGTCCCTTGGCACTTTCACCCTGCGGTAACTACCTGTATGCCGGGCTGCGGTCGAGTCGTGAAATCGCCAGTTTCCGTGTTGATGAAGAGACGAAACACCTTTCACACTTGCGGACAGCCCAGTTAGATGCGGATACGTGTTATATCGCAACGGACAAAACCGGGAGTTTTCTGCTCTCCGCCTATTACGGCGCTGGCAAAGTTGCCGTTCACGCGATTGGCGATGATAAAACCGTCCAAGGCGATCCGATTCAGATGGTCGAAACCGATATCCACGCGCACTGCGTCGAGACCGATGCCTCGAACCGATACGCTTTCGTACCGCACACTAACCCTCG
The DNA here is from genome assembly GCA_009845545.1 of Candidatus Poribacteria bacterium. Taxonomy (GTDB): domain Bacteria; phylum Poribacteria; class WGA-4E; order WGA-4E; family WGA-3G; genus WGA-3G. Next base: position 7,640 of record VXZK01000332.1, on the reverse strand, counting down.
AAACGCCATCTATCAATTCCATTTCGATGAAAAGACAGGCATGCTCACACAGAATATTGTAGGGAATCTCAATCCGGGTGCCCCGATTGGACCGCGGCATTTCTGCTTTCATCCGAGCAAACCGATCCTCTATTTTTCAAACGAAAATGGATCGAGTGTTTCGGCGTACAGGCTTCAAGAAGGCGGAGACCACCCCGGAATATTAGCAGACCTCCAGGAAGATCTCTCAACCCTCCCCGCAGACTTTGAAGAGGACAACACCTGCGCGCAAATTCACATTGATCCACAGGGGCAATTTCTCTATGTCTCCAATCGCGGGCACGATAGCATCGCGGGATTTACTGTTGACGCAGAGAACGGGAAGCTGAGTGCTATCGGGCAGCAGTTGACCGAACCGACGCCGCGTGTCTTCAACATTGACGGGACAGGCAACTTCCTGTTTGTTGGTGGTCAAGGTTCTGGTAGACTCGCGACCTATCGCATCAATCGTCAGAGTGGAGCATTGTCGCCGCTTACGACCTATGGAGTCGGTGAAAATCCGATGTGGGTGCTTTTTATCTGATCTGCCCCGTATCTATCAGTACCCAAAACCGAGTCCGACACGTAGGGCTCGGACGGCTATGATCAAAAATCGTCAATGCTCCATAGCGCGTCGTTTATCCGCAAGGAACAATAAAAAATGGCACATCGCGGTATTTTCATTACATTTGAAGGCGTAGAAGGTGCTGGCAAAACTACACAAGTACAACGGTTGGCAGCCGGCCTCGGACCCGATGTTGTACTCACCCGTGAACCGGGTGGCACGCCTGTTTCAGAGCGGATCCGAGACATCTTTCTGACATCCGACAGAATAACAACGATGACAGAATTGTTGTTGATCGCTGCCGCACGCGCCCAACACGTAGACGAACGCATCCGTCCCGCATTGGCAGCACATCAAATTGTTATCTGTGACAGGTTTACTGATGCGACTGTGGCGTATCAAGGGTATCGTGGCGGTATTGATCTTGAGATTATCCATCAACTCAATCATGTTGCTACGGGTGGCTTGACCCCAGATATCACCTTTGTCCTTGACCTGCCGCCGGAGATCGGTTTGCAACGTCAACAACAAGGCGAGACGCACCGCGACCGTTTCGATAAAGAGCCGTTGGAATTCCATCGTAGAGTCCGAGAGGGGTACCTGGCTGTCGCGAAAGCAGAGTCGCATCGCGTTAGAGTGATAGATGCGACGCAGTCGCCTGATGCTGTCCATGCTGCGATCTTAACCGAATATCAAACGTACCTATCAAAGTAAGGACATCTCTCTTGGAAGGAAAAATGCCAAATCCGATCATTGGACATCAACACATTGTCGAGCAACTCCAACATACCGTGGCATCGGATCGAATTGCTGGGGCATATCTTTTCGTCGGGCCGACAGGTGTCGGAAAAGAGACAGTCGCACGCTATTTCGCGCAACTGATTTTCTGTGAGAAAGACGCGCAGCCTCCGACGGTATGTGGCGCGTGTCTCGCCTGTCGGAAGGTGGACTCTGGAAACCATCCAGATTTACAATTCATTCGGCCTGAAGGCAGCTTCCTGAAGATAGGTCAAATTCGGGAGTTACAAAAACAGATTATCTATGAGCCACTTGAGGCGAGTCGGAAAGTCTACATCTTGACGGACGTGGATCGCATGAACGCCGAAGCAGAGAACTGTTTACTCAAGACGCTTGAGGAGCCACCTGCCTCCTCCGTTTTGATCTTACTCACATCGAACATCCGAGCGTTGCTGCCAACCACACGTTCTCGATGCCAAATTTTACAATTTCACTCCATGCAGACACAAGAATTAGCCGAAATCTTAGTGGAAAAGTTTTCAGTCGCACCAGAGCAAGCCACAGCACTCGCTATCGCTGCAGATGGCGCAATTGGAAAAGCACTCACGCAGCTCGAAAAAGGCGATGCGCTCTCAGAAGAAGTGCCAGAAATTCTCAAGGAAACAGATCCGTTGGCTGCTTTCAGACTCGCTGAGCACTTCAAAGATAATCCTGAAACTTTAGGCGAGTTAGTCACATGGTATCGCGATCTGCTTTTTTTACAACAAGGCGTGCCCAGCGAATTAATAACGCACATCTACTCCCTTGAGGAGCTCCAACGCATTGTCCCTCAATATTCCCGCCTGCGCATACAGCAAGCCATCCAGACGGTCTTCAATACCAAATCCCTCATTGAAAACACAAACACAAACGCTACTCTGGCTTTAGAGGTAATGTGTTTGAAGTTACTCAAATAATAACTGATAGCTGACTGCTATTCATCTATAGAACTATAGAACGGATTTCCGAATTCCGACTTCCGTGTCAAAAATTTTAAACCTTTAGACATTAGACATCCGAACTTGATTTTTTTTTTCTTTTTTGATATACTATTCAAACTAGTTTTGAGTAGCCCCACCACGAATTGGCCCCTTACTTTGTTTCTGGAAGCCTCTTACCGGATAGAAAGAGAGTAAGCACTAAGCGTAGGAAATATTAATTTCGGAGGGAATTTTATGGCAAACCTCAAAGATTTTTTCAGAGATTTGCTAAATTGGGAAAAGCAACATACCTATGGAACTATGGATGAGATACTTCAGGAATCGTCTAGTCAGACTGGGATGATATATGAAGACGCTGACTTAAAAACAAGCCAACCATCCGTTGAACTTATTCACCAATGGCCTCAAAAATTGCGTGAGACTATCGTATCAGCATTTGAAAATGCTGTTTCAGCAACCTCGGTGAAAGGTTCTGTTTGTCCATTAACCCCTGGAAGTTCAAATCAGTCAATTGGAAACCAAGTAGAGAAATATATCGTTCAAAAACTCAGTGAAGTTATTTCAGGATTTTCAATTTCCAAATGTCGCGGCAGCGGTTATCCAGATCAAGTACTGGTTCAGCAGACTACGGAACTCCGCATGCCACTTGAAATGAAAGCAACAGCTAATTGGGATGAAAAAGATGCTAACCGCCGTGTGTTAACTTCATCCTCCAAAAAACTCCAAGATCAATTTTCCGGGCTATCTATCATCTTCTCTTGACAGTACTTTATTCAGAACACACTGACGAAGATTTGGTTCTAATTGATGCTATTCGATTGGATTTTCTTGAACCTACAACTCCTGTGAGTGTTAGGCTTGAAGCTTCTGTGAATCACAAGATCCTGGCAACTGGAAATCACTATAGTAAAATAATCTAGTCCACAAGTCTATTGCCAGAGGGAGATCATTCATAATTATGATGCAATTAGCCTTGGATTTTAACAGACCTGACGATTACACGATTCAGCTCCCGACTCATATAGATGAGTTTTGGACAGCGAAACAGCGTGCTGGACATTCCCTTCATGAGGTTTCGTACCGTGCCTGTTACAAACCACAGTTACCAGCATATTTCATCAAGAAGTTCTGCAAGTCGGAATCTGTAATTTATGATCCGTTTATGGGACGCGGAACAACGCTGATAGAGGCACAACTGCACGGGCACCGTGTCATCGGTAATGATGTGAATCCGTTATCGAGAATTCTCATATACCCCCGTCTCAACCCGCCAACATTAGCAGAAATCGAAAAACGGTTGCAGGAGATCAATCTATCTACGGATGTGGAAATCGACGAAGAACTTCTCGTTTTTTTTCATGAGAACACGCTTCGAGAGATTTACGGATGGCGGACTTATTTTCAACACTCGCAACGTGATGTAGTTGATACTTGGCTGCAAATGGTGGCGTGTACTCGTCTAACGGGACATTCTTCGGGTTTTTTCTCTGTTTTTACCCTCCCACCGAATCTTGCTGCCTCGGTCGCTTCCCAACGGAGAATCAACGAAAAACGCAATCAGGAACCTGAATATCGAGATACGAAGGCACTGATGCACCGAAAATCTAAACAACTCTTGCGGCATAGTCTACCGGATCATTTTTTCAGAGATGATGCTTCACTTTTCACCCAATCCGCAGATAGAACGCCTCAAATTGAGGACGAATCGGTTGATTTGGTTGTCACTTCGCCTCCTTTTCTTGACACTATTGACTATACGCAAGACAACTGGTTACGGATGTGGTTTTGTGGTATAGAAATTGAACAAGGCAAAATTTGGCAATTAAAGTCAATTGAGGATTGGACCGCTCGAATGACAGATGTCTTTGTAGAACTGCGTCGGGTATTGAAGCATGGAGGACGAGTGGCATTTGAAGTCGGGGAAGTACGGAATAGGACTGTTTTTTTAGAGGACGCAGTTGTCAAAGCTTCGTTGGATGCCGGGCTTATCCCTGAAAAACTCATGATTAACATGCAGCATTTCACGAAAACTGCGAATTGCTGGGGCGTAGCCAATAATAGAAAAGGCACAAACAGTAATCGGATTGTTATCTTGAAAAGAAACTGAGAAGTTTCAAACACATTTTTTATCCAAAAAAAGGAAGTTCAGTGAGTACATTTTACGTCACTACACCCATCTACTATCCGAACAGTGAACCGCACGCGGGAAACGCCTATACTACTATTGCCGCCGATGTCTTAGCGCGATATCACCGTCTCAAAGGCAATAAAGTTTGCTTTCTTACCGGCGTTGATGAACATGCTGCCAATGTGTATAACGCCGCTAAAGCGGAAGGGCTCTCGCCCCAAGCTTATTGCGATAAGATCGCGCCAACGTTCGTTAAGCTGTGGGAACGCCTGAACATCTCACATGACATCTTTTTCCGTACCACCAGCGATTTACACAAGCGCGGCGCGCAAAAATTCCTGAATGTACTCTATGACAACGGTGATGTTTATAAAGGGAAGTACGAAGGGTATTACTGTCTCTCCTGTGAGGAGTTCTTTTCAGAGAAAGAACTCACAGACGAAAAAATCTGTCCTGTTCATAAACTGCCACTGCAATGGTTGGAAGAGGAGAATTATTTTTTCAGACTCTCCAAGTATCAAGATCGTTTACTCGCACATCTCCACGAGTATCCGGATTTCGTTCACCCCGCAGCTCGCCGCAATGAGTTATTAAATTTTCTGGAATCTGGATTACAAGATGTAAGTATTTCGCGTGCCTCCCTATCTTGGGGAATCCCGTTCCCGTTTGATCCGGAGCATATCATCTATATCTGGATAGAGGCTTTAAGTAACTATATTACTGCTCTCGGTTATGAAACAAATAGCGAACCTTATCAAACCTTTTGGCCTGCTGATGTTCACATGATGGGGAAAGACATCACCCGTTTTCACGCGCTGCTTTGGCCCGCAATGCTGATGGCTGCGAACTTACCACTTCCTAAACATATCGTCGGGCACGGTTGGTTGACCAAAGATGGCGAAGCACTGAGCAAAACACGGGGCATCTTCATTGATATGGATGGCGATATCGCCACTTATGGTGTTGACCCGTTCCGTTATTACCTCTTGCGCGAATTTAGTTTCGGCAACGATGGTGATTACCGGCCTGCGCGTTTACACGCGCGTTACAATGCAGATCTCGCGAACGATCTCGGCAACCTTCTCAATCGTGTCCTCGGTTTAGTTAACAAGAACTTTGAGGCAATTCCCGTACCGACAACACCGGGTGAATTTGACGACGAAGTCAAAGAGATAGCACAAACGACGGTCGATACATTAGATGCACATATAAACGCGTTCGCGTTTGACGCGGCATTAGAAACTATCTGGGAATTCGTCAGGCGCATCAATCGTTATGTCCAGCAAACACAGGTCTGGACGCTCGCGAAGCCGGAAACCAAACCGAGAATGGGTACGATTCTTTACAATAGTTTAGAGGCATTGCGATTCATCTCTGTGCTAATTTCGCCCTTTATCCCCGAAACCGCTGAGAAGATCCAGAAACAGATCGGTTTAACAGACTTCGATACCGTCGCAGAATGGGGGCGTTTACCCGCAGGTCTAACAGTCAGCAGGGGTGAACCTATTTTCCCGCGCGTCGATATCAAAAAGCAGAAACAGTCCGAGCCTGAAAAGGTAGCCAAGCCGAAGCAGAAGGGCGAAAAGAAAACAACTGATCTCGTCTCCTTTGCCGATTTCCAGAAACTTGATCTGCGCGTCGCGCGTATCCTCGCAGCCGAACCGATTGAAGGGGCTGACAGGCTTCTCAAGTTGCAGGTAGACCTCGGCACAGAAAAACGGCAAGTCGTTGCCGGCATCGCCGAACACTACACACCCGAAGTACTCGTGGGTAAACAGGTGATAGTTGTTGCGAATTTGGAACCCGCCACCATCCGTAACGTCGAGTCACACGGTATGGTTCTCGCAGGAAGCGGTGACGCTGTAGTCCTCGCAACCCTTGAAACAGAAATGCCGCTCGGTACACAAGTAAAGTAGTAGGCACGCGCCGTGTGCCGTGACAAAATGCAAGATATAGAAAAGACCCTCAAAACCCGCATTCAGAACGATCAGACAGATACCTTTGTCGTCATAGTACCGACCGATTCCGCACGTTTGCATCGCCAACGTGAATTGGTCGGTTATCATCCAAAGGGGGCAGTTGCCAATTTGCGCGTATATACTAGTATGGAGTTCATTCAAAGGTTATACAGACAAGCGCAGTCGTCAAAGCAACACATCTTATCAGGGATCCAACACCTTTGGCTTCACGAAATAGTGAATCCTGACGCTGACAATACCAATACCGGCCTGTATAACACATTTCGCCCAATCCAAAATACTGCTATCCCCGATAGTACACTCTCCCTCATCTTGGACACGATAAATCATCTTAGGGATCAAGGAAATACTGATCCGAACTTTGCAGAGAATGATCCAATCAAGGTAAACCTCGCTCACATTTATAGCGAGTATGAGGCGAAACTTGGAAACCAGTGGATAGATGAGAAGGGCAGGCACTATTATCTGGCAAACAATTTCAAAGAGGCATTCATCAAGGGTGCATTTCCTGGTGTTAAACTTGTTGTTGTTGAAGGTTTTACTTTGATTTCAAAAGCCGATATTAAACTCTTGAAGCACATTGCAGCAATACCTGAGATAGAGATGTGGTTTCGTACCGACTGCCTTGAAGACAATAAAGCCCTTTATAAAAATATTATTGACCTCGTTTCACAATTTAAAGACACAGAGGCTTGCGTTGATACCAACTATGAACGGGATCCTAACCGACATCAACATTTTGCTGAGAATTTGTTTAGAACGAATGCTACCTTGGCGCATAAAACCGATCTAACAGATAAAGTTAAGGTTTTAGAACCAGCCGATCGATCCGAAGAAGTAGAACAGATCGCTCATCTAATTCAGGAGAGGGTCTTAAGTACTGACTGCAAACTGAGTGAAATTTGCGTTGTATTTTACAATATAGGTAATTACCAACAGCGAATTGCAGAAGTTTTTCCCAGTTATGGGATTCCATACTCACTCGTTGAAAATGTGCCATTAATACAGTCAGAAGTTGTCAAAGAAATCTTTTCTCATCTTTCACCGCGGCAAACTCCTATTGGTAACACCTATTTCCGTGACGTTAAATCTGAACCATGCCCAGAGAATCTGCGTCCGGACGAATTTAAGAATTACATTGACAACTTTCTTAAATCTACGCAAGTTATTTCCACTATTTTAAACCCGATGCTATTGAAAAATAGAAAAATTGTTGAAGGTGAGGTAAACGC
>VXZK01000316.1 GCA_009845545.1 Candidatus Poribacteria bacterium | reverse complement strand
CTTTCGCATAACTTTGCGGAAGCCCCGCCCTTTAGGGCGGGGTCTATCACTTTTTGAATTGTGTGGACGCGTCATTGAAGTTTTGTTTAGGCATAATAGGGACATAACCTCTACATGGCGGCTCTAATCAGGAAATGTGACGCGTTCGTAGATTTCCTGCAAGGGCAGTTCGCATTGGATGGAGGTGAGTAGCAAAATATCCTCAAGTGCTTGGAAAGCGGTGAAAATCCAGTCTTGCGCAGTAACGGGTGCAGTCTCATGTTTTTTGGGACGGCGGTAACGTTCAACAAGTACCTTGTCTTGGGAAACGAGGATGTATTCCTGCAACGACGCGAGGTGTCGGTAATGACTGAATTTTTCGCCATGATCATAAGCCTCAGTTGAAGGAGAGAGGACTTCTACGAGGATAGTGGGGTTAAGGAGTATATCAAAAACATCATCTTCAAAACGAGGTTCTTCACAAACGACAACGACATCCGGGTAGAAGTAGGACGAAGTGAGGGGAGAACTTACCCGCATATCGCTCGCGTAGGTTTCACATCCGCTGCCCTTTAATAGACTGCGGAGTTCGCCAGATATATTATTACTAACGAGATTATGCTCACGACTCGCTCCAGACATTGCGATTATTTCGCCTTTGACGTATTCACTTCTGACAGTGTGGGCATCAGGTATTGCTTTGCGTTCTAAAGCAATATATTCCTCAGGTGTGAGATGGGTTTGTACTGCGCGAGCTGCCATAATTTTCCTCCGGTAATGGACTGCGTTAGGAGCACGTAGTGCGCTCTTATTCACGGACCTGCCCATCTCCATAGACGATATATTTATAAGTCGTTAACCCTTCAAGTCCCATGGGCCCGCGGGAGTGGAGTTTCTGCGTGCTAATGCCGACTTCGGCGCCTAAGCCGAATTCATAGCCGTCGGTGAAGACAGTGCTGGCGTTGACGTAGACTGCTGCGGAATCCACCTCTTTGAGGAAGCGTTGTGCTGTGCTGTAGCTTTCGGTGATAATCGCATCGGAATGGTGCGAACCGTAGGTTTCTATGTGATCAATCGCTGTTTCTATGTCGTTCACGACGCGAATGGATAAGATGTAGTCAAGGTATTCTGTACGCCAATCTTCTTCAGTTGCGGGTTTGGCAGGAGAATAAAGCTGCTGTGTCCGTTGGCATCCGCGAATTTCGACATCCGAGTCCTGTAGCCTCTCACAGAAAGCGGGGAGGAATTTCTCGGCAGTATCGGCGTGGACAAGAAGTGTTTCTAAGGCGTTACAGACGGCGACTTTGTACCCGACCTTCGCGTTCATACAGATATTGTTTGCCATTTCGAGGTCGGCGGCTTTATCGACATAGATGTGGCAGATACCGTCGGCATGTCCGAGTACCGGGACATCAGATTCTCTCATCAAACGTTGGACGAATGCGTTACTGCCCCGCGGAATGACGAGGTCAACGTAGTCTGGTAGACGGATGAGCTCGTAGACTGCCTGCCGATCGGTGGTATCAACGAATTGGATTGCGTCTCGGACACCTTCTGCTGCGGCGGTATCGCTCAATATACGAGCAAGTGTTGCGTTGGAGTAGATCGCCTCGGAACCGCCTCGGAGGATAACGCCGTTCCCAGATTTAATACAGAGTGCTGAGACTTCAACGGTCACATCAGGGCGCGACTCATATACGACAGCGACGACTCCAATAGGCACACGGACGGTGCCGATTTTGAGTCCGTTCGGGCGTTCCCCCATACTGATAATAGAACCGATCGGGTCGGGAAGTGCAGCGACTTGGCGAAGGTTGTCCACCATCCTTTCGATTTTTTGGTCGTCTATCAAGAGGCGTTGCATAAGAGGTGCGGGGACTCCGGTTTTTTCGCCATTGTCAAGGTCGATGCGATTTGCCGCCTGAATTTTATCTTTAGAATTCTGGAGGCTTTCAGCCATTGCCAAAAGTGCTTGATTTCGTACGTCGGCGGAACTGCGTGATAAAACCCGCATCGCCGATTTCGCTTTTTTCGCTTGTGATTGGATCAATTCTTGGATGTTTTGGTTCATAGTGTTCCTTAACTGTATTTTGTCAATGATTTATAGAAATTGTCAAGTTTGATGTAACCGACTCAGATAATTGGAAACTTCAATGAGGAACGGATGGCTTGACGCACCACGTCGCATACACGCATAGCATGTTCTGTGTTCTCAGCGGTCGCTGGATCACCGGGGTAGCGAGAATCCACTGCATACGCAGTGATTATCTTAAAATCAGAATACCACGCCGCCCAAGCAGGTAGCCTCGGCACAATCAACATCAGTAATTCCTCAAGATTGTGTGTCCTTGGTACCGGAATACTCGCCTCTTGAAGCCACGCTTTTAGATATTTTTCGATGCACTGTTGCGCATGGAAACAGATAGAATTGTGAAATGGATGGGACGATTGTCGCGCCAACTGTGCTAAATTATAATCTTCTTCAGCCTTCTCCACCCACTCCAACGTTAGCGGGTTCATTAGGACCTTCTCCTCTTTGAAGATGTCGGGTGCGTCTGGTGTATTTTCTATCTTGCAATGTGTGTCATATCCGTGAAGGAGTTCTCCTTTTTCAGTAATCTCGCGGAGAAACCAATCGTTGTAGGCAACACGATAGGCGATCTCTTCGGGGGAACGGACTAAGAGATCCATGCCGAACTGGTACGGAATACGTTGCCGAATCTCTATAGCTTTATTGCGAAACTCTGATTTTGGAATATCCATTACGACGAGCAGATCCACATCTGAATCCTCTGTCGGTGTGCCGTAGGCATAGGAGCCGAAGAGAATCACTTGTAGCGGTGTGAACTCGCGCACGATATCGTCAACAACGGCTTGAATAGTTTCACGGCTAACCATGCGTTTTCCCTTCTCGTTTTCCACCCTTCCTCAAAAGTTGAAATTTGTTTCTTAATATTGCTCAATAAATTATATATGAGAAGAGCAATGGTATTCTAACATGTCGTTTAGAAATTTTCAAGGGTGAATATTTTGACATTTTTAGGTCAAATATGATAGGATACAAGATAATACCATTGGTCAACGCCGCGGAGGTACGGATGTTAAATATCGAAACATTAACGAGTACAGAACAGATGATTCTTGATGAGTTGAGAGATATTAGAAAAACTTTGGGTGAAAAAATAAAAGATTCAAACCCGACGCTTGATGAAATAAACGCAAGGCTTGCTAACATAGAATCGCTGCTCACCGATAGAGCCCAACAGACGACTGATTCCGGATGAATTGTGGAAACAGAGGGTGGGAAATCACAGCGGCTGGAAAACACAACCGAATACCATTATTTATGGGATACCCTCGATTTTCAACGCTTGGCAGCTGAAGCCTGTCAGTCGAGTAATACCAGATTATCCCGATGTATGATCTCATCGTAATCGCGGTAACCGAGGATGTTTTCAATGTTTTTGGTGTGTTTACCGGCAAGTTTGCCAGTGGCGACGGCGTTGTAGTTCACCAGACCGCGCGCAAATTCTACACCATTTTCGGTGAGGCATGAGACGGTATCGCTATAGTCAAAGTTCCCTTCGACGCGTCGGATACCAGCAGGGAGTAAGCTTTTACCGCCTTGCACAAGTGCGTCGCGTGCGCCGTTATCTACGATAAGTCTGCCTTTCGGTGGGCGTGAATAGGCGATCCATCGTTTCCGTCCAGAGATACGGGATTGCGGAAGGAACAGCGTTCCGAGCAATTCGCCTTTCAGGAGTCTTGTGACAACGAGGGGTTCTTGTCCATATGCCATCACCATCATCTCTCCTGAGTTGGTAACGATTTCCGCCGCTCGCAGCTTTGTTACCATCCCGCCAGTCCCACTCGTTGTTCCCGCTGTTCCCGCGGCTTGCCAGATTTCATCTGAAATAGTGGTAACCGTGTGAATCAATTCTGGGTTCGGATTGTGTCTTGGGTCTGCGGTGTAGAATCCAGCCTGATCGGAAAGGATAATGAGGAGTTGTGCTTGGGCGAGATTTGTCACGTAGGCAGAGAGAGTATCGTTATCGCCGACCTTGATTTCATCAACAGCGACAGTATCGTTTTCATTGATGATAGGGATCACGCCGAAGTGAAGGAGGGCACGCATCGTATCGTTCATGCGGGTGTAGCGTTCCCGGTTTGAGAAATCGTCGCGTGTGAGGAGCATGCTCGCGGCGCGTTGTCCATAGTTTGAGAACCGGTCCTTGTAAGCTGCCATCAACCGTATCTGCCCGACGGCAGCAGCCGCTTGTAGATGTGGTAGCGTATTCGGACGCTGCTTCAGACCGAGTTGGGGCCACCCAGCAGCGATTGCGCCAGATGTGACAAGGATGACCTCTACACCTTCCTGTTTCACAAGTGCTAAATCGTGGACTAATCCATCGAGGGCGGCTTCGTTGAGGTGTGCGCCGTCCGAGATGGTACTGCTGCCGACTTTTACGACGATACGTCGCACGTCGGCTAAACAGGCGCGCTGCTCAGTTGGATTGCATCGCTTTTGGACTGTAAGTGAACTCGAATTCATCAATCTGGACTGTATCTCCTTCCACCGCGCCTGCACGGGCGAGTGCGTTAATCACCCCCATGTTTTTCAGTTTCCGATACAAGAGGATCAATGCTTGTTCGTTTTCCATATCGGTCATAAGAACAGCGCGGCGCGGTTCTGCACCCGTGACCAAAAAACCTTCTTCGGTTTCAGTGAGTTCAAACCGTGCTGACGGTTCCGGTGGTAGTTCTTGTTCAAACGTGATCGTTGTTTCTGCTTCCTTTCGGGCGCGTGCTTCTAAGTATTGCAAGGAACGGTACGCTTGCTGCATGAGTGGATTTACACCGTCACCGGTAATTGCGGAGATTGGGAAGATCTTCCGCTTACCGAAGTATTCCTGCACACGCGTCAGATTTGCCTTCGCTTCAGGCATATCTATCTTATTTACGGCAATAATTTGTGGCAGTTTCGTCAGTAATGCGTTGTAATGGTCCAATTCAAGGTTAAGTTGCTCGTAATCCTCAATCGGGTCGCGTCCGTCTGTGGCACTTAAGTCAATGACGTGAATGAGCATTTTGGTACGCTCGATGTGTCGCAGAAATTGGTGTCCTAAACCTGCGCCTTTATGCGCGCCTTCTATCAGTCCCGGGATATCGGCAAGGACGAAATTCTGCTCTCGATTGATGCGGACAACGCCGAGATTCGGACGGAGTGTTGTGAACGGATAGGCGGCGATTTTCGGTGTCGCGGCAGAGGTTCGCGCCAAAAGTGTGGATTTACCGGCATTCGGATAACCGACCAATCCAACATCAGCGATGAGTTTGATTTCGAGGCTGATCTCGCGTGCTTCTCCGGGTTCGCCTTTCTCAGCAACGCGCGGGGCTTGGAAGGTGCTGCTTTTAAAGCGCGCATTCCCTTTGCCACCGATGCCGCCGCGTGCGACAACGACGCTTTCGTCAGGTTCCGTCAGGTCCGCAAGTGTCTCAGTTGTGTCATAGTCTCTAACAATGGTACCAGCAGGGACCTTAACAACACAATCTACGCCATCAGCACCGTCTCTTTTTTTACCGATGCCGTGTCCACCGTTCTCGGCAACTTGGCGCGGGTTATGGTGCAGGTCGATGAGCGTGCTCATTCCGAGAGTTGCAATGAGGATGACATTTCCACCCTTGCCGCCGTCTCCGCCATCGGGACCGCCGCGTGGGACAAATTTCTCTCGGCGGAAACTGATGCATCCGTTTCCACCGTTGCCTGCTTTCACCTGAATTCTTGCGGTGTCCATGTGCTTACACCTTGCTTGAATTGTGCAGCGGGTTACAACGCCTCAAATCCCGCTTGCGTTATTGCATCCCTAAGATTGACAGCGTTGACGGACAGTTCATCGAAACGGACAACTGCCTCGCCTTTGCGGAGGTTGACTTTCGCACGCTGAACGCCTTCAAGTGCGGTCAACGCATCGGTGACCGTTTTAACGCAATGCTGACAGGACATACCGCCGATTTTTAGTTTCGTTTTTTGCATGATGTTATTCCTTTCTTGGTAAACCACGCCCGCACGAAGGGCACGTTGGGATAGCAGTCCGAATCAGTAAACCGCAATCCAGACAGATACGTTGTGCTTGGAAGAGTCTCCTGCGATATATATTACCAGATTTATCCGTTTCTGTGTAGCCAAAATAGTGTATTAGCACAACTATAAGCACAGGAAGCGTTAAAAAAAGTCCAGCAATAACGGGTTCCATTAGCCTCCTTTATTTTTTCTTTGGAAAGTGTGCTTGCACGATGGACAAGTTGATGTGTGCGTATAAATTGCCAGTCTGCACTCTGGACAAATGCGTTTCGTCCGAAAGCGTTCAACGAAGCGAGAGACAATGATAATTGCAAAAAAAAGGATGATGACGAACGCAACTTCCCAGAAACCGATAGACACACTTTCAACCTCCAATGCTTTCTATACTTCAACTTACACCTTCAAACCCCGTAAAGTAGAGAGGTTTACCTCGTGCATGGTTTTCATCTGTGGTGTTTCGATGATGAGTGGTATTTCGGCGAAGCGAGAGTCGTTGAGGATATACGCAAATGCGGTCGTGCCGATATTGCCTTCACCAATGTGTTCGTGCCGATCCACGCGGCTTTGATATTCGGATTTTGCGTCATTGAGATGAAAAGCTTTTAAGCGCGTTAGCCCGATGGTGTTGTCAAACTGGTTGAAAGTCGCTTCGCAATCCGATTCGGTTCGCATGTCGTAACCAGCGGCGAAGACGTGGCAGGTATCCAAACAGACCCCGAACCGATCTGGGTGTTTCGACATACCGATCACATCTCGTAGGTGTTCAAAACAGTAGCCAAGATTTGTACCTTGCCCGGCAGTCGTTTCGAGGAGGAGCATGACATCGGGAGCCTCAGTATTTTCAAACAGGAAATCAAAATTGTCGGTTAGCCGCTTTAAACCAAATGTTTCCCCTTCGCCGAGGTGTGCGCCGAGGTGTGTGACGATGTATCGGATACTGAGCCGCTGTGCGAGTTCCATCTGTTCGCGGAACGCTTGGCGTGATTTTTTCAGTACATCTGGTTTGGGGGAAGCGAGATTGCTCAAGTGTATGTCGTGAACAATTACCTCACCGATGTCGGTTTCTGACCACGCTGTGATAAATTTTTCGACGATCTCTGAGGTGGGAGGTTTTCCTTGCCACTGATTTGGATTTCGCAAGAAAATTTGTATTGTGTCGCACTTGAGGTCGGTACCATTTTTGATGGCGTTGTGTATTCCGCCTGAAGTAGATACGTGTGCACCGAGGATCATGTTTCAGTTAGTCTCTCCTTGTGTGGTGTTTCAGAATCACTTTAAAGATACCACAAAAATAGAAGAAAGTCAAAAGAAAGGTTGAACAACAGTATATCCATCACGGATGGACGGCTGTTTTGACCCCTCGCTGAGCCGCGGCGTTATCGAATGCATCTAAACCATCTGTAATCGGAAACCGATCGGTTAACAAGGGTTCAAAATTGAGTGCCTTCTCTATAAGGAGTTGTTTGGATGCTTCGAGGCTGGCGCGGGAGAATGCCCATGAAGCCATCAGTTTGTGCCCCGCATAGTGAAATTCTTCAAGGTTGATGCGAAATTCTTCGCCTTCCGGTGCGAGTCCAAAGAAGTTGAGACACCCGCCTCTACGGACAATCTCAAAAGCGAGTTTGATTGCCGAAGCGTTGTTTGTCGTTGCGGAGATGACGGTATCAACGCCGCCGTTGGTGATGTCTCGGAGGTGCGCTACTGACTCAGATGAGGTATCAAAAGTGAGATCGGCACCGAGTGTTTCTGCGACGGTTCTACGGTGTGGCATCGGTTCCACCACGTAGGTGGCTAAGCCTGCTCGTTTTGTCAATTGTGTGAGCATTAATCCGATGGGCCCGGCACCAAGGATAGCGACAGAATCCTTAAAAAGCGTTTCTTGCATCGCATTGAGGCAGCAGCCCAACGGTTCGAGAAATAGCAATTCTTCGTGGGGTATACTATCGGGTACCCGGATGAGTTTGCCGGTATCGACACCGTGCTTTGGCATCCGCATATATTCGGCGTAGCCGCCATCAATATCGTGCCCGATACCTTCAACAGTATTACAGTATTTATCGAGGTCGTTCTTGCATTCGGCACATGTGCCGCAAGAGATCATGGGATTGACTGTCACCCGTTCACCGACTTTCACATCGGGATGTCGGCTGTCCACGATCACGCCTGCGAGTTCGTGTCCCATCACGACAGGGGGTGCGTAATCTGAGACATCTCCACGCAGCGCGGCGAGATCGGATGCACAGATACCGCAGAGTTCCGTCTGGATGAGGACATCTCCGTCAGTGAGTGTCGGGATCGGTTTTTCTTGGATGCTTAATTGCTGAATTTTTTCAAAGACAATAGCTTGCATATATTTTCTTGGGAGAGATAGACGATAGGTGGGCTGGGAATGCATGTTGCATTTCCAACCCCACTACGCCTTGAGGGAATTCAGAAACCAGATTGGCTTCTATGCTTCAAACTCATAAGGCACCGTTTCCGCCTGATGTGTTTTAGCCGACTTTTCTGCTAAATCCATGATGGCAATGACGCGACGAGCGGACTCCGGTGTCACGAGTAACGGGGTACCGTCGTTTAAATGCGCGACGATGTTCTGATAATAACTCGGTCCAGGTCTACCGTGATGCCCGACTTCTTGTTCTTTGGGGTGTCCTTCGACTTCCGATAGGACCTTAAACCCACCGCCTTGGGAGGTAATTGCGCCGTGTGAGCCGAGCAGTTTCCAGCGTTCGCCACCGATTTTGGCGATATTAGACATCTGGATGTTTGCCGATGCGCCATCCGCAACGACCTTTCCGCCCGCGAAGCGAATAATTGCTTGGACGTGATCTTCGTTGGTAATATCCTCCCAAACGAGGTTCGGTTGATAGAAGCCGGTGACGTTAATCATCGGTGCTTCGAGCACATTGAGGAGCCAATCGAGGTAGTGAGCCCCCCAATCGTAGAATTGTCCGCCGGAGATGGCTTTGACGCTGCGCCACCAATCTGGGTTCGGTCTACCGTAACCGCCGCCCCACATCTCAACGCTAAAGACCTTGCCGATGATGCCGGATTGGACGAGTTCACGCAGCGTCCAGAAATCAGCATCCCACCGTCGGTTGTGGTGAACAGACAACATGACATTGTTCTCTTTAGCCGCCGTAATCATCTCTGTGGCTTCTGCGATTGTGACGCACATCGGTTTTTCAACGACAACGTGCTTGCCAGCCTTGAGGCTTGCCACTGAGGGACCACAGTGCAAACTATGCGGTAAAACGTTCGCGATGAGATCGACACCGGTGTCGGCGTTAAGTGCTTCAACTGAATTATAGGTACGAATGCCTGGAAAATCCTTTTTTGCGGCATCTGTGCGTTCTGAGTCTATGTCACAGACGGCGACGCATTCAATGCCGTCGGTGTTCTGCATCATATTTGCGTGGGCTCTGCCCATATTAAATGCTGCGCCATATCCGAGGACGGCACCTTTGATGGTATCTGCCATGTATTCTGGCTCCTTCTTTTTCGTGTATGAATGTGTCATTATAGCACAAAGCAGAAAAAAATTGTGTAAAAATTCTGTGCGCGGAAAATAGATTGACGTTTCTCAGGATTTGTGGTAAACTCTACCGATTTTCAGTTAGCACGGTTTGTTTCTGTGGACATTTGCAAGGCACAACGGCAAAGAAGTGTGAACCTTAGGTACATTTCTGGGCAATATTTTTTGAGGTAATTTATGGCAAAAGTTGGACTCATCGGTGTTGGGAACATGGGTACGGGCATGGCAAGAAATATCTTGAAAGCCGGACACGCATTGACGGTGTATGATGTCCGTCCTGAAACGATGGAAACGTTGGTAGCAGAGGGCGCAGACGCTGCTGCATCGCCGCGAGAACTCGGTGCCGCCGCAGATATGGTTTTTATCATGGTGTTGAACGTTGAACAGGTTAAGGCAGCACTCTTGGGTGAAGACGGGCTGCTGGCGGGGCTTAACCCGAATACTACAGTCATCTGTACGGCGACGATCGGACGTTCACAGGTGATAGAGGTTGCCGAACTCGTGACGGCAAAAGGGGTTAACATCGTTGACGCACCTGTGAGTGGTGGCGCACCGGGGGCAGCCGCCGGAACGCTTACGATGATGGTAGCGGCACGCAGCGAGACCTTTGCGGCAGCGAAACCGGTACTTGAAGCAGTCGGCAAGGACATCTATCACGTTGGCGAGGAGATCGGTATGGGTCAAATTGTCAAATCTGCCCTCGCGGTACTGATAGGTACGACGTATGCAGGTATCTTTGAGGCATTAACCCTTGCAGTGAAAGCCGGTGTAGCACCGGAGACACTTCGCGACGTTGTTAGCACAAGTGTCGTCGGGAATTTCCTTTTCAGAGATACAACGGAAAACATCTTATCACGCAACTTCAAAGGACAGAGTAATATCGGTACGATGTATAAAGACCTCAGTTTGGCGAAAAGTATGGCAAACGATTGTGGGGTGCCGCTCTTTGCAGCGAGTGCTGCGTTTGAACTGTTTCAAGCGGGGAAAGCGGTAAATCCGGATGAGGATAACTGGACGATTATCAAAATTTTGGAAAATATCGCAGGTGTCGAAATCAAGAAGACAGAATAACAAGTGGATAGGGTTTTATAGGTGTGTTGTTTGGCACTTTGGGATCCCTATGAAGACAAAATTGAGAGGGTGTTGAATGTTCAAATTGGGAACGATTACGGACGGCATCAGTCGGGATTTTGAATACGCGTTGGACACTATGGTAGCGACCGGCTTGGAATATGTTGAATTACAATATCTTTGGGAAAAACAGGTTGGGGATTTGACGGACGCTGACATTGAAAGGGTTCGAGGGTTAATTGCGGCTCGGAATTTAAAGGTATCGTGTATCTCACACCACAATTTGTCGGCACTCCCGGTTGATACGGCAGTGGTCGCACCTGCCTATCGTGAACACATTACGACGTTACAACGGTGTATTGATGTTGCGCAAGCACTGGGTACGAACCTCGTCCGGATTTTCAGTTTCCGGAAAGAGATGGTGCTTTTCGGTGCGGAACCGGTTATCTCCGAAGGTGCGTGGACGACGCTTATGAATCGATTGGAAGAACCGTTGCAAATCGCGGACGCGGCGGGCATCACGCTTGTCATGGAGACTGCGATCTCCGGGAACGTGACATCGGCATTCCTTGCGAGAAAGTTAATAGACGCATTAGACGTGCCACATCTGAAAGTACTATGGGATCCGTGTAGTTCACTTTATTGTACAGAAGTCCCGTATCCGAATGGCTATGAAGTGATTCGTGAACATATTGCACATGTTCATCTTAAAGATGGTGTTGTCAACCTACCCGCGGCGACCTTTGATTTCTGTGCGATGCGTCAAGGGCAGATGGATCCTTACTACAACGACATCGTGGAGGCTTTGAAACGCGATGGCTACGCAGGGGCAATCTCTTTGGAGAGTGTCTATACACCGGTGGGTGGGACGCGCGAAGATGGATTTCGGGAATCACTACCGGTTTTTATGGAACTTATGGGACGATAAACAAACTTATTCATTCCTCGGTAGGCGAGGTTTCCTAACCTCGCCGGTGCAGTGTGTATAAATAAATTCAAAATCTACTATAAAAAGTTAAAGGACGTAGCCAAATGTATTTTGACTGCGTCCTTTAACTATGCATGGCAAAACCAAACATTACTTAGTTTTTAGACTTCCCCAAGTTGTCAGGAGTTTACCAACGGCTTCAACAGATGTACCTAACTCAGCAGGTGACTTATACATAGCTTCGACAGGGGCACTGATACCGGCGTACATGCCCCATCCGCCGCCACGTTCACTGACTTTTATCATCAGTAGGTTGTCACCTTTTACAAGGTTAACTGCGAACGAATCTTGGAAGGAAGTTGCGCCGCCGCGTCCGCGGTTGACTGGGTTGTTATGAACTTCTTCACCGTTGAGCCAGACTTTGACGGAATCATCACTGCTGACACCGAGCATCGCGCCTTCCACATCTTCCTCGGATACGAGTGTGATGAGGGCGTAAGAGGTAACGTCGTTGAAATCCGCGTTTTCTGTCACGCCGAGTTCGACGAGCATAGCGTTAATGTCTCCGTTGGCGGGTAGTGCACCGAGCGTCCATGCGTAATCACCGACTTCGTCGCCTTCAGCTGCGCCGTTCGTTGCAACGTCTTCTTCGGTGACATCGTCGTTACTGGCAACAGCGAGCGAGTCGATATCGGTAGAATTGGCACCGCCTTGGTTGGCTTCGGTAGGTGCGATCATCCACAGCCACTCGCCTTCAATGTGGAAGATAGGGGGTGTAGGTGAGGTAGTGACATCGGCATCGATACCGACGTACTGGCCCCAGCCACCACCGCGTTCGCTGACCTTCACCATCAACAGATTAGCACCTTCTACCAGGTTCACTTCAATCTTATCTTGGTAGCCATCTATATTGGCAGGTGTGCCACCGCGTCCACGGTTGACAGCATTGGTATGAACGACTTCGCCGTTAAGCCAGACTTTGATAGAGTCATCGCTGCTAACTCCGAGCGTTACACCGGACTGTGCTGTAGCGGATACAAGGTAGATAAGTGAATAAGAACTCACGTCGTTGAAATCGGCAACTTCTGTCATACCTATGTCAACGACCATGACATTAGTATCGCCGTTATCAGGCAGCGTACCGAGCGTCCATGCGTAGTCACCGACAGCGTCACCTTCTTTTGCGCCATTTGCTGCGACCATATCTTCAGTGACATCACCACCACTGGCGACGTCGAGGGAATCGATATCGGTAGAAGCTTGTCCGCCTTGGTTGGCTTCGGTGGGTGCGATCATCCACAGCCATGGCCCTTTAATGGGTTCTTGTGCATCAGCAATGTGCGTCATGAGAAAAATCGCCACGAGGCACGTTAAACCTACAAAGAGTTTCTTGTACATAAAATCCTCCATCTAATTTTTTGAAAGAAATAAATTTTAACTTTAACAGTGCTCATCTATTGCGCTATCGTTTCTGACGCTTTTTTGAGTTAAGGATGAACAACTATTCGCCGTTAGTTTAACAAATAACCACAATTAAATCAAGATTAAAAGTGGTGTTGGCACAATTTAATTTTCATTGCACAGTCAACGTGAGATATCTCTATCCAAGTTACCGAAGACTGGCAACGAAATTGTCCAGATTAAAAGTGGCAGTACTGACTAATGAGCGTTCTTGATTTGTGCCCATTGTGTCGCCAATTTCCCTGCCGGTTCAACGGGTTGAAACCCGTCAAAATCTATGTGGTGTTCAAAATCGGCATCAATACCGACGTACTGTCCCCAGCCACCGCCGCGTTCACTGACCTTTACCATCAATAGGTTAGCGCCTTTTTTTAGATCCACTTCAAACCTATCTTGATAGCCGTTTATATTCGCGGGCAAACCGCCGCGTC
The DNA here is from genome assembly GCA_009845545.1 of Candidatus Poribacteria bacterium. Classification (GTDB taxonomy): domain Bacteria; phylum Poribacteria; class WGA-4E; order WGA-4E; family WGA-3G; genus WGA-3G. The sequence continues at coordinate 530 of VXZK01000316.1, read as the reverse complement.
CACGGTTCACAGCCATCCGATGGACCTCTTCACCATTAAGCCAGACTTTCAGAGAGTCATCGCTGCTGGTACCCATTGTCACACCGGACTGCTTTTTGCTGGATTCGATGATCAGGAGCGCGTAAGACGTAACATCGTTGAAATCCGCGACTTTTGTCATCTTAATATTCACAACACACACGTTGATGTCCCCATTCGCTGGGAGTTCGCCCGGGGTCCATTCATAATCACCGACTTCATCGCCTTCTTTGGCACCGTTTTTTGCGACCATCTCTTCGGTAACTTTGCCTTTACTTTCTTCATCGAGCGAATCGACATCGGTAGAAGCCTGTCCGCCGACACCGGCATCGGTGGGCGCGATCATCCAGAGCCACGGCCCCGCAATGGGCTCTTCGGCATCAGCGATGTGCGCCATAACCGAAACGGACATTAGACATATCAATCCTATTAGGCATAATTTTTTATGCATTTAATTAAATTCCTCCTTTGTTGCTTGTTAAAAAATTTTAGAGAATTGTACAACAAAATTT
>VXZK01000179.1 GCA_009845545.1 Candidatus Poribacteria bacterium | reverse complement strand
CATAGCGTCCCAAAACCTCTATAATGCAACTTTATTTTTTAGATTTGGTATAAGTAATAACACTTGCATTTGAAGCTGCTATGATATATCATAGGATAGTAATGAGCCACACCCTTCTGCATTTATCAAAAATTACCAGATGGAAAGGAAAATAATATTGTGCACATAAGGATTTTAATTACAGTTTTTATCGCCTGTTTTGCGGTGATAGAGGCAATCCCGGCGGCACTGAAAGTCGGTCTTATCTACGATGTCACCGGACGCGGGGATCTCTCATTTTGTGATGCCGCCTACGCTGGCGCGAAAAAAGCAGAGGACGAATGGGGATTTAAACTGACAGAGGTCACCCCAAGCCAAAGTACAGATACCGAACTGACACTTCGCAGGTTGGCAAAACTGAAATATGATCTTATTATCGGTGTCGGATTCCTTTTTCAAGAACCGATGAAACGGGTCGCAAACGAATTTCCCGACGTCAAGTTCGCACTGATCGATGCTGTGATAGAACAACCGAATGTCGCATCGCTCACTTACCGAGCACACGAAGGAACGTTCCTTGCCGGTGTCATCGCAGCTTTGAAAACAGAGACGAAACAGATAGGATTTATCGGAGGCATGAAGGTACCGCTGGTGGAGGCATTTGAAATCGGTTTCCACGCTGGCATTAAGGCAACGAATCCAAACGTTGAACTGGCAGCGGATTACGTCGGGGTCACGCCGCAAGCGTTTAACGACCCAGCAAAAGCCAAAGAACTTGCCTTGGCACAATATAATCGTGGGATAGATGTTATCCTTGCCGCTGCGGGAGCGAGTGGACTTGGCGTGCTTGAAGCCGCGAAAGCCGAAGAAAAAGCGATTATATGGGTTGACTCCAACGGTAACAACCTCGCCCCTGGCTTAGTACTCACGAGTGTCATCAAAGGCGTGGAAATATCTGTCTATGAAACGATAAAGAGTGTCCAAGAAGGCAATTTCTCTGGCGGTCTCAAAGATTACGGACTCAAAGAGGGCGGCGTTGAGTATATCGTTGACGATGTGAACCGCGAACTTCTTCCGGACGAGATTTTGAAGCAGGTCGAGGCGTTCAAAGCGAAAATTATCGCGGGTGATATCGTTGTCCCCTATGAACGGCAGTAAAGATGGCACACGCACCTATCATCGAGATGCGCCGCATTAACAAACAGTTTGGACAGGTCCGAGCAAACGACTCGGTGGATTTCACGCTCCAACGCGGCGAGATTCATGCGATTGTTGGCGAAAACGGTGCTGGTAAATCCACGTTGATGAAGATCCTATACGGACTGTATCAACCCGATGCAGGCGAGATTTTCGTTAACGGAAGCCGCATAAATATCCCCTCACCACGGCATGCGATGCGGCTCGGTTTGGGAATGGTGCAGCAACACTTCACACTCATCCCAGTGTTCACAGCACTTCAGAACATCGTCCTCGCCAAAGAACCTCGCAAATGCGGTGCCCTACTGGATTATCAGCAGGCAGAAAAAAGGATCACAGCACTTTCGGTGCAGCTCGGTTTCGATGTGCCATTGAACGCTGTTATTGAATCTCTTCCGATTGGTACACAGCAGCACACCGAAATTTTGAAAGTTCTCTACCACGGTGCTGACATTCTCATCATGGACGAACCGACAGCGGTGCTGGCACCCCAAGAGGTCGAAGGACTTTTCAATTGTATGCACAGCCTCAAAAGTGAGGGGAAGAGTCTTATTATCATCACACACAAACTCGATGAAGTGATGGCAATCGCTGACACTGTCACAGTGATGCGACGCGGGCAATCTGTCCACAGCTGCCCTATCGCCGATACCGACCCGGAAATGTTGGCAGAAACGATGCTTGGTGAACCTATCATTCCTACCGCTGTCACGCGCGAACAGACAGAGGAGACAACGCCAATGGTGCGGATGGAAGGCGTTACGCTCTCTAAAAGTTCAGAGCACCTAAGAAAGCATAAATGGAAAAAAGTCTTGTCAAATAGAGACCCCGGCAAACGGCACCTCAATGACATCAATCTTGAAGTGTTTCCGGGTGAAATCGTCGGAATAGCAGGTGTAGAAGGCAACGGACAAACAGAACTGGTTCAGGTCCTGACAGGTCTACGACAGATTGATAGCGGCACACTTACATTAAACTGCGAACGGGTTGCGCACATACCTGCCGATAGACACCGACACGGCATTAGTTTGAATGATCGCATTGATGATAACTTTATCATCGGCCACCACAAAAAGAGACAGTTTTGTCGTAACGGGCTGCTTCAGCGAAAATCAATTCAGCGGGCTGCTTTGAACGCACTGGATAAATACCAAATTCGGGTAGGGAATATCACGCATCCGATTAGAACACTCTCTGGCGGCAATCAACAGAAAGTCGTTGTTGCGCGGGAGTTAGAAGCAAATCCTGAAGTTATTATCGCTGCGCATCCGACGCGAGGATTGGACATTCACGCAGCGGAATTTGTTCATACGCGACTGATTTATGCACGCAACCGTGGCAAAGCGGTATTACTTGTGTCCTCTGAATTAGATGAATTACTTCATCTCAGTGACAGGATCGCAGTCATGTCCGATGGCAAGATCGTCGGAACTGTGAAACCTACGGAGACCAATAAACAAGAATTAGGTGCCTTGATGCTCGGATTGAATTAAACGGGGTTGGAAACCCAACGGAGATAAAAATGATAATTGATTCACACACACACGCATGGCCCCGGTGGCCCTATCAACCACCTGTCCCTGATGACGAAAGCCGTGGCAAAATTGAACAACTCCTCCACGAAATGGACTTGCATAACGTGGACAAAGCGGTGCTTGTCTGCGCACGCATTGAAAGAAACCCTGACAATAACGATTACATCGCAGCGTGTGTCAATCGCTACCCTGAACGGTTGATCCAATTTGCCGATGTCGATTGCGCATGGACAGACACGTATCATACAGATGGCGCAGCTGACCGGTTGAAGACGGCAGCAGAAACATACAACCTCAAAGGCTACACACACTACCTCAGAGGCGATGACGATGGAAGTTGGTTTTTCTCGGAAGAGGGGGAACGCTTCTTTCACACAACATCCGAAATGGGACTGATCGCCAGCATCGCTATGGGGAGCCATCAACATGAGGCACTCCGTAAAATTGCTGCAGAGTTCCCGAGCATTCCATTCCTGTGCCATCACATGGGCGGTGCACGGGCAGGTGAAGAACACCCATATCCGCAACTCAAGCAGGTACTCGCTTCAGCGAATGTCCCGAATATCCATATCAAGATGTCAGGTTTCGCTTATGTTTCGCAAGTCTCGTGGGATTATCCGCACTCGGATACACACTGGATTGTGCGCGCCCTTTATGAACATTTCGGTCCCGGTCGTCTCTGTTGGGGATCCGACTATCCGGTTGTTCGCAACTTTATGACCTATCAGCACGCGCTTGAAGTATTTCGTACACACTGCACTTTTATCCCTGAAACCGACAAAGCGGAGATTTTAGGTGGAACCCTCCAACGTCTGTTAGCAGATGCAGGAAAATAGCAGAAGCGTTCAGCCATCAGTAACCAGTCTTCGGTGGTATCACCGATAATCAGCATAAAGCACCGTGACCGAATTCGGTCAAACAATAGAGAATTGAATGGCTCGAGTATCATAAAAAAAGTTGACATCCTACACGCGTCACGGTATAATAACAGTAAACAGTGTAGTATTCTGTTCGCGACCCGTAACGTGAACCCGATTTGTAAACTACACGCCACTCAAGCAAAGCGTAAGGAGGAACAGTGCATGAAAGGTATACTTGTTTTAACAACACTCGCCCTGACGCTCGTAGCAGGGTTCGCTTTCGCGACTGAAGCCCCAACAGTGCAAGGCGAATATATGGAAGCCCGGTCAGCGAGCGTGTATGTCGGCGCGTGCCACTTCGGTGCCGAATATGTGGAAGGCGGCAGAGAGGCGACAGCCGTCTGGAACATCCATGAAGGAAATTGGAACGGTGTTTCGCTGAAAAACTTAACCGTCGTCGCCGTTATCAGCGCGAAAAACAACTTGGCGATCGATGCCAAAACCCGCAAGAGCGTGTTATATATGGACGCAAACACCACGCCAGAACAACGTGCAGCACTCAAGGATCTGTTAACAACAAAACGCGCCGACGTTTTAGGCGAAGTCGTTGCGACCGAAACCACTTCTATTGCCTTCACGAAAAAAGGGACTAAATACGATGTAACGGTTAGTGACATCCTCGCCCTCTCCGCGAACCGCTATCCGTGTGCCGGCTGCACACAGCCACATCAGATTTGGTATAAACCGCTGACAACGATCCAGAACGCCATCGTCGGTAAGTCTGAAATCTATCGCTATAAAGACACTCACCTTCCGGTGACGTGGCAGCAAAGCGGTGCCGAGAACAACGTCTTTGTCGGCAACTTTTCGATGTAGCATCTTGTAATGTCTGTAGTTGTCAAACAATTGATGGCAGCTACAGGCATTATTAGTTACTTGTGTCCCATAGTAAACTCTTAAATAGGAAATTTTACGCCTTCTTCGACAGGGATTTCAAAGGAGAAGAACACTGAAAACTACATATTTCCATGACACCGACACAGCATTAATTGAGTTTTCAACACGGGATGTTGTTGAAACGAAGGAAATTAGCGAAAACATCTACATTGATGTGGACGCTTCGGGTAATCTGGTATCAATGACCATTGAACACGCGGAGCAAAACACCAACCTACCTAATCTGACTTTTCAACCCATAGGCTACCCAAGCCCGAATTCACTTTTACAAGTACAGGCAGAACGTCATCAATAAGCGTACATTCTGTATTGTGTACCTTATATAAAGCAAAATATGTTCACAAGTGTAAACTTCGATTTGCTACCTGCTTCAACAAATCTTAAACAGGAAAATTTGATGAATACAGATACTCCCGAAGAACGGAAATTTAGACTGACACCTGAAGAACGAGTCTCTTGGAACGAAAACGGGTATTTTGTCCGGCACGGCATTTTTACGAAAAAAGAAAACGACCTTTTAAGCCAAGTCGCAGATGCCATCGCTCTCCGAAAAATTCCGTTTCCAGACCACCGTATCTTTCAGAACGCGTTAGTGAGAGACGGGAAAGTTGAAGCATCGGGTATCCACGCGATGCACAGTATCCACCAAATGAATCTTTATTCCGCTGAATTTCTCACACGTACACGTGATCCGCGTCTCACCGATCCGGTTGTTGACATCCTTGGTCCAGATCTCCTCGGTCTCAATAGCCTCTATATTTGGAAACCGCCAAAGATCGGTTTAGGCTTTCCTTGGCATCAAGATAGATGGTATACTCGACCCCAGTTTAAAACCAAAACGACAGTCGGCACGTGGACGGCAATTGATGCAGCCGATAAAGAAAACGGGTGTCTATACGTTATACCCGGCAGCCACAAAATCGGTATTCTTGAGCATGTTGAGCTTGAAGGTTCACAACAACAGGAGTTTAAACAGGCAGTCGGTGCACGGGACGAAGATGGGGTCGCTGTTGAAATTCCACCGGGAAGTGTCATCTTTTTCGACAACCGAATCCTTCATAAGAGTACTGATAACAACACTGAACGCTTTCGACGCAGTAACATCGCACATTATATCAGTGCAAAGGCAGAACGCGTTCCACATAAGAATTATATGCGTCCGCTCATGTGGGTTAGAGGTAAAATATACCCAACGCTGTCTGAGGGTGTCTATCGTGACACTTTACCGATCACAGAATCTGAGTAGCGTCAAGTAAGGCTAATGAATCATACTATATAGAATTTGTTAATAGGAGAACGCGTGAACACAAATACACCATCCGAAGAACGGAAATTTGGACTGACCTCTGAAGAACGAGCCGCTTGGGAGGAAAACGGATACTTCGTTCGTTACGACGTTTTCACAAAAGAAGAAAACGACATCTTAGCGCAAATTGCTGATGACATCGCCATCGGAAAACGATCCTTCCCAAACTATCATATCTTTGAAAACGCTTTAGTCAGAGACGGTAAAATCGAAGCACAAGGCATCCACGCAATGCACAATATCCAATATGTGAGTTGTAATTGCCCAGAATTCCTTGCACGTACGCGCGATCCACGTCTCACCGACCCCGCTGTTGACATCCTCGGTCCCGATCTCCTCGGTCTCAACAACCTCTACATTTGGAAACCGCCAAAAATCGGTTTAGGGTTCCCATGGCATCAAGATAAATGGTATTTCAACCATCAATATAAAACAGGAACGACCGTCGCGACATGGTCTGCTATTGATGCAGCCGATAAAGGAAATGGTTGTTTATACGTTATACCCGGCAGCCATAAGCATGGTGTTCGTGAACATAAGGCACTTGAAGGCTCACAACAGGGCGAGTTTAAACAGGCAGAGGGTGCTCGTGATGAAGACGGCGTTGCGGTAGAAGTCCCTGCGGGCGCGGTCATCTGGTTCAATAGCCAAGTTCTCCATAAAAGCACAGATAACCACAGTGAACGGTTCCGACGTGCTAACATCGCACATTATATGGATGCAAAAGGAGAATGGACACGTCCTGAGGCTATCAATAAAAAACGTCCGCCGATGTGGATTCGCGGTAAAACCTATCCCGGCATGGCAGATGAAGTTCAACGTGACGTTATCTCAATTCTATAATCCAATTGACACCTAAAGAAAGGACACTCTCATGACACTACGACTGACTACCATCTATGTCCTGCTTCTTTTGCTGCTGTCATCTTCCGACGCGACTGTTCCTTCCCAATACGCGAAGCAATCCGTTGAATGGTTCCAGAGCGAGGAAGGTCGCCGTATTGCCGACAACGTCCTGACCTGGCAGACACCGCACGGCGGTTGGCCCAAGAATAGAGACACAGCGTCTGAGCCGTTTGATGGTAAAAGTGAGGAGCTGCACGCAACGTTCGACAACAGTGCGACCACTGGCGAACTACGGTTTCTTGCCCGTGCGTTTCGTGCGACAAACGAGCCACGCTACGAACAAGCATTTCTCAAAGGGCTTTCTCATATCCTTGAGGCGCAATACCCGAATGGCGGGTGGCCACAGTTTTATCCACTCAGCAAAAACTACCATCGTCATATCACGTTCAATGACAATGCTATGGTCCGCATCCTCGGACTTCTCCGAGATGTCTCTGAATCTCCCGACTATCGGTTCCTGAAAACAGAGTACCGCACTAAAGCTGAAGCTGCTGTAATCAAGGGCATCAACTGCATCCTACGCACGCAAATTAAGCAGAATGGCAAACGCACAGCTTGGTGCGCACAGCATGACGAGAAAACACTTGCGCCTGCGTGGGCACGCTCCTATGAGCCACCGTCGCTCTCAGGTGCCGAAAGCGTCGGGGTCGTGCGATTCTTGATGTCACTCGAAGAACCCACGCCAGAAATCATCGCCGCTGTCGAAGGAGCTGTCGAGTGGTTCAGGAGCGTCGCTATCCACGGCATGCGTCTTGACAAGTTCACCAACGCAGAGGGGCAGGACGATAGGCGGATCGTAGCGGATCCCGACGCGGGACCGCTCTGGGCGCGTTTCTACGAGCTCGGCAGCAACCGTCCCATCTTTCTCGACCGCGACTCGGTAGTCCGTTACGCGTTTTCCGAGATCGGGCAGGAACGCCGCACCGGATACGCCTACTACGGTAACTGGGCCGCCAGACTCCTCACAGAGGATTACCCACAGTGGAGAGAAAAGCACAAGTCCCAAAAGGAATAATCAACTCATGGATACAAATACAACCCTCGAAGAACGCAAATTCAGCCTGACACCTGCAGAACGGATATCTTGGGACAAAAACGGATACTTTATCCGTTACGACGTTTTCACTAAAGCAGAAAACGACATCTTACGACACATCGCTGATGATATTGCCGTCGGAAAACGACTTTTCCCGAAAACAAATATCAATCAAAACGCCTTGGTCAGAGACGGAAAAGTTGAAGCATCCGGAATCCATGCGATGCACAAAATCCATCATGTGAGTTGTTACATCCCAGAATTCCTTGCACGTGTCCGGGACCCGCGCCTAACGAATCCGATCGTTGACCTACTGGGTCCGAACATATTGGGTCTCAACAATCTGTATATCTGGAAATCGCCGAAGATTGGCTTAGGATTCCCCTGGCACCAGGACAAATGGTATTTCAACCATCAATACAAAACTGAAATGACCGTCGGCACGTGGACGGCTATTGATGCCGCAGACAAAGAGAACGGTTGTTTATACGTTATCCCCGGTAGCCACAAGCACGGTATTCTTAAGCATGAGGACCTTGAAGGCTCACAACAAGCGGAGTTTAAGATCGCACGCGATGCCAAAGACGAAGATGGCGTTGCTGTTGAAGCACCACCTGGCGCCGTCGTTTGGTTCAACAACCAACTCCTCCACAAAAGTACTGATAACCACAGCGGCCGCTTTCGGCGTTGTAATGTGGCACATTATATCAGCGCAGATGCAGAACGTATACCTAAAAAGGATAGCAAAAATGTCCGTCCTGTGATGTGGGTTCGCGGGGATACATATTCAGGAAAGATGGAACCCGTCTATCAAGACGTTTTACCCATCCCAGAATCCGATTGAAAATGAAAATAGAAGATTCAGGTACTCCTATCGGGAGCGAGCATCCTCTTTAACAAATCGCCGGTGTAAATAGCACTCGGCAACACTTCACACTCCGCCCAACACCCTGGACATTTATAGAGCCAGTGCCGTTGTTTCTCAATAGCACGCACCCGCGTTGCATGTCCGTGTCCCTCGCAGGAGAGGTTATAAAAAATCGTCGCCATAAGTTGCCTTGCGAATTGATTACAGAATTGTCACCTTAGCAAAACACTAATTTTGTATCCATGCCATAATTTTGTGATACACTATAGTAAAATTAGCCAAGGCTTACGCAAAAATGTGTAGTAAGGTCGCACAAACTCTACACAATTCTAAACACGGAGGAGACAGATAATTAAATGTTTCGCACATACAAACAGATAAGACGATCTCGGAAATCAGCAAACTTTGCTAAGATTATAACAGTATCCATCTTATGCCTCGTCATCACCCCTATAATAACCGCTCAGACTCCAAATTTCCCAGAACGGATGCCAATTGTTGAACGTCCCTTTTCGGACGACCTCGACAAGTTCAGTTTCGCGATTATCGGCGATAAAACCGGCGGCGGTTTAGATAAGTGGCCAGTATTCGACCGCTCAATTGATGAAATCAATACACTGAAACCTGATTTCGCCATCATGGTCGGCGATTTAATACAAGGAGACACAAGAGACCTTGAACAACTCACAGCGGAATGGAAAGAATTCTGGCAACATGAATCCGATCTCATCGTCCCATTTCTGCCCTTACCCGGTAATCACGACATTACCAACCCAGTGATGTACGAATATTGGAAAGAACACCTCGGACGCACCTATTCAGCGTTTACATATAAAAATTGCCTATTTATAATGCTGAACACTGAAGAGTGGCATCATCCTGCACAGGCAGAGACGTGGGACTGGGACAAGGGGTGGTTTGGAGACGAACAAACGAAATATGTGGAAGATCAATTGGCAAAACACCAAGATGTGCGGCATACATTTGTCTTGCTGCACAGACCGCTATGGCTTCAGGAACACTCCGGTTGGGAAAAAATTGAAGCCGCACTCGGCGAACGCGCATACACGGTCTTCGCAGGGCACTATCATAATCTGACCCTCCATACACGCAACGACCATCGATACTTCGTACTCGGGGCTACCGGTGGTGGATTCACACCGCAGGAGGTACGAGAATACGGCGCATTTGACCATTATAGCATCGTAACCGTAGATGGCGAAGACGTTAATATCGCGATTATTGAACCCGGAAATATCCATCCGGCGGACATCTCAACGGCAGCGTTCAAAAATCGGCTCGCGAACTTGCTCACGTTTAAACCGCAATTCAATCTCAATAGAGATCAACAGTACTCCAGCGGAAACCTTGAAATAACCCTCGAAAACACGCTTGAAAAATGGCTGAAACTTGAAATAGTTTTCAATTCAAATGAGAATTGGCAGATATCCCCAAATCAACTATCCCTTCAAGCCAAACCGGGGCAAACCGCAAAAACAATTGTCGCCTTTTCAGCACCATCGAATGACTTCCTCCCACTGCCTACCTATAATTATTCAGCCCTATATGGGGGTGAACAATTGTTAAACCGCAGGAACTTGTTTCACCCAATCGACAGAGAAGATATGCGGATCCTTAAAGATTGGATGCTCCTCGGTCCCTTTGCGCTCGGTGTGACAGAGGCACCCGCAGACCGGAACAATATCCCACAAAGTTTTCTCGAAATACCATTACCGGAATCCAATCTTGATAAAACTTACCACGGACTAACAGCGGAAATCACTTGGCAAGAGCATCGTTCAGAATCGGAACGCGTCAATTTAAATGATGCTTTTGGTAACGCTGAGTTGGCGTACGGTTTCGGCACCTCTTATATCAAGAGTCCTGATGCACGGCGTGTTTTTGCGCAGATCGGATGGGGAAGTAATCTCGGAAAACTCTATCTTAACGGCGTTGAGATTTCCGGCGCTGCGATCCCGGGCAAGCACCTATTTTCTTGGTGGGCACACTTTGAATTACCTCTGAAACAAGGTTGGAACACTTTGACGATCCTGTCTGGAGATTATAATGGCTGGTGGGATTATCGGATGGAAGTTGCAGACGCTACTAACGCGTTGCAGTTCAGCACGAAACCCACCGATCCCCAAGATTAAGAGGTTGACGCAACACATCCTACAAAATTTGACAAAAGACGTTCTACACGTTATACTTGAGGCAACAGAATCATCCACAAGGAAAAGTGTTATGTTTTACCTGAATCCGGAACTCCACAGAGACTGGAAAACGAACGGTTACCTGAAAATTCCGCGCTTCTTCTCCGCCGAAGAGGTGGTGGACCTACAAGCATGGGTCTCTGAAATCTCAGATTGGGAACCGACATCCGACAAGTGGATGCATCACTACGAATCCACACCGGACGGAGCACGACTCTCCCGCTCAGAAAATTTCGTGCCGTATCACACCAGTATGAAAGCCACCGTGACAAGCGGCAAAGTGTTAGCCGTTGTCTCCGAGTTGATGGAAGAACCCGCACTCCTTTACAAAGAGAAGATCAACTACAAATATCCGGGTGGCGGTGGCTACGCTGCGCATCAAGACGCGCCCGCCTATGAATTTGTTGATTACCATATCACGTGTCTGATTTCAGTAGATTCAGCCACAGCAAAAAGTGGATGCCTCTATTTTTCACCCGGTCGGCATCAGGAAGGATTTATCGCGCCGGACGAAAAAGGCTGCGTCGCGCCCGAAACTGCTTCAAGGATGGAGTGGGTCGCCGTGCCAACAGACCCTGGAGACATTCTCCTTTTCGGTTCTTACATCCCACACAAAAGTCCAGCAAATCGTTCAGAGCAACCGAGACGTATCATCTATCTCACTTACAACGCCATCTCACAAGGCGACTGGCGTGAGCAGTATTATGCCGACAAACGGGAAGCATTCTCGCAATATGAGAAAGATGGCTCAAATCGAGACAAACAAATTAGCAAAATCGCACATTTTCAAGGAAAAACAGTAAACCATGACAAACTACATTGACCAGAGTCTTGCAGAGAAAATGAAAAACGGGACAGCAGAACAGAAGGTTGATGCGTTGTTCAACTACATGGAAGCACAAGGGCAGTCGTTCTACGATGAGGTCGTGACGCAGTTGGAACACGCCCTTCAATGCGCCGCCCTCGCCCAACAAAACAACGCAGGTCCCACACTGATTACGAGTGCCTTACTCCACGACCTCGGACATTTTATCTTAGACGAACACAATGCGGATAAAGCCTTTCTTGCCACGGATCTGAATCACGAGGAGATCGGTGCACGGTATCTGGCACCGTTTTTCCCAGAAGCCGTCACAACACCGATCCGGTTGCATGTTCCAGCGAAGCGGTATCTATGTGCAACCGATGCCTCTTACCATGACGGGTTATCTGAAGCATCGAAAAGGAGTCTCAAAGTCCAAGGCGGTGTTATGTCAGGCGAGGAACAAGAGGCGTTTGAACAGATCTCACATTCCCAAGACGCGCTCACCTTACGGCGATGGGACGATCTCGCTAAAGTAAAAGGTTTAGAAACAGTCAAATTAGAAACCTACCGGACCATCGTGCAACAATGTTTAAAGGACAGATAAAAACACGCCTAAAAGATTGATATTACGACGCTACCTGTGGTATAATGATGTTAGCAACAAGAAATCAAATTAAGGAGAAAGTTAGTGGCCTGGACGAATCGGCCCCTCGTGCTTTATCATGGCACGACTAATATCGCAGCATCCGCTATAAGTACACCTTCAGATTCACGACCTCATAGTATTGACTTGACACTTTGCAACCCGAAGGCAGATTTTGGTCAAGGTTTCTATCTAACAACTGTCCTAACACAAGCGGAAGATTGGGCAGACAGGCAGCTTCGATACTTACCGAAAAAAAACAAGGAATTGGCTCGTGCGGTGGTACTTAGGTTTGAAGTGGACAGAAATCACCTTGCATCTTTGTTGAGCTTATGTTTTGTGACAGACGGTCCAAACCCAGACTATCGGAATTTTGTTGAATATTGCCGTAGCCAAGTGGGATCTCATTTGCTATATAGTGATAGAAATTACGATATTGTCTTTGGACCCGTTACGCTTTGGCCACAAAGGTTAGTCATCAAAGATGCTGATCAGATGAGTTTTCATACCGAAGCAGCACTCGAAATACTTCCTGCGCCAATTCTACACAGTCAAGGAACACCAACCTATAATTTATAAACTTAGTCTGACACGGAGGTATAATAATGGCTGTAAAAGACCCTAATGTTCCTTTGCCTCGCCCTTATGTGGATGCCTACTGGGAACTGGTACGTAGATGTCTGGCTGACTTTTTTTCCGAGCCAACAGATGAAGCAGAGGCGTTACAAAAGAAAATTGAAAGTCTACCTTACGCACGCCAAGATGTTTTCTATCATGGAGATCCGTTAAGTCTTGCGGAGGGGCTTTCAGGGAAACAAGCAACCGAAAGTCAACACACCCAGTTTCTACAGATGGTAAGAGCGTACAGCCTTCCTGGATTCGGTTGGTTAGATTGATGATGTATTCACTCCGAGAGGTATCAAAAATGAACTACCAAACAATTGAATCAAAGTTTATCGCGACGCCAGAAAAAGGCGAGGTTTCTTCAATCCTGATACGTCCAGACGACGCGAAATGGCTGCTTGTACTCGGACACGGGTCAGGTACAAACATGCGTAGTGCAACGCTCCAAACGATCGCTGAACGGTTAGCAGATATAGACATCGCAACCTTCCGTTACCAGTTCCCCTACATGGAACGCGGTGGCGGCGGTAGAGAATCACAGGCTGTGGCTTTAGCAACTGTGCGGTCAGCAGCGGCAGCTGCACACGAGGCTGCCAGTGATTTAGCCATCCTCGTCGGCGGACACTCCTATAGCGGACGCATGTCTTCACACACAGCGGCAGAAGCACCCATTGAGCACGTCCGCGGTCTCGTATTTTTCGCGTTTCCACTGCATCCATCTGGCAAAGAAGGCACGGAACGCGCCGAGCACCTCGCTGATGTCAAAATTCCGATGCTATTCCTCTCTGGCACCCGCGATAAGTTAGCAGTGCTTGACCTCTTAGAACCCGTCTGCGAAAAACTCGGTGACAAAGCAACGTTACATCTGTTGGACACAGCGGATCACGGGTTCAAAGTACTCAAACGTCGTAAAACGGAAGAAGATGTATTCGTAGAAATGGCGCGGGTTCTCAGTGAATGGGTTGAAACACTGAATTGATAATTGACCTTGAATCTTCTCTAAATTAATGGTATACTCATTACAATAGAACTGGAATCAAAGCAGAAACAGGAACCCACAACAGGAAAGAATCCAAAGGAAACTAAAATCTGACTTGTTTCGTTTTATTTTAAAAACATTTGACACTATTTTCAGTTTTTTGATATAATAACTAT
>VXZK01000052.1:10018-14131 GCA_009845545.1 Candidatus Poribacteria bacterium | reverse complement strand
ATTATATTGTTAATTTACTTTTTAATCTTGACAAACTACCCGATTTATGTTAACATATTGTCCGAAATTTCGGTCCACTTTTCTGGTAAATTTGCGACTACACCAGAATTTTTCTGAGCCTCAATTTTTTCACAAGGAAGGTTAATCGGTGCCAATGTATAAGGTTAATCCAAACACACATCAAGATTACCGTTCACTCCTTCAAAAAGCCGTGCGCCGTAGCAACGATACCCTCGTTGCTAAAGTTATTGACCATCTTCACGAAGCTGGTGATACAGCGTGGCTAAAAAGGCGAACGGGTGTAATTATTGCCGAAGAATGCTGGCCGCTCATGGCAAAATGGGAATTGCCAAAAAATCCTGAGGCACAGTTGGAAGCGATAAAAAATATTCTCACCCAAGTGGCTTCATCAAAGAAGTTTAAAGATGCCGCTGGGTTAGGAACTCTGGCATATGCACTTTCGGAAGGTGATAATTCAGTATTAACCGGATCTAGCGAAGATTATCACATCAAATGCATTAGTGCCGCCATTAAGGATGCGAAAAAATACTGGAAATGGGCTATTTCTCAATGTTTAAGTGACTCTGTGACCAAGTTGGTTATACATGCAGAAAAAGCTTATCGAAAAGGCGGATGGCCTTGGGATAGAGCTTTTATCCAAGCAACAGCGTATTTAGCAATCACGGATGGAATTCCCAAATGGCAACCGGTTCGTAATGTTAAAGGGAAGTTCCCATTTTGGGTCGCATTGGACAAACATACTCCACAAGGAAAAAACGCTCTTCGCAAAATCTCAAAGCAGCCTGGATTTTCTTGGAGACAGCTGAATTGGGTCAGTTTTTACTGTGAAAGCGGTCAAGTTGATGATTCGACACCGTCTCAGTGGTGGAATAGAGAGGTAGAATGGCGACTCGGTAAAGTGGGTCTATCATTTGACGCTGCGAAGACAATGTGGATCAAAGCACGACCTGAATTTATTAAATTACTACAAGATGAATCAGCACGCCTTGAAGAGATTTTCGGAGATAGCATTCCTTGTGATATCGATGAGAATGGACAGTTTTACTATGTATTCTAAACCCTTGGGAAAAATTCATGATAACCGGTAACAGCATTCAATCTTTGGTGGATCTGTTTGCGGAACGTCAAGTGTTCCTCTACCACGCGTGTCAATTGATTGATTTCCAATCATACCTGCGTCTCGGTGGAATCCCTTCACAAGCTTTACTTGAAACACGTAAATTGCCATTTACACCTTTTGAGACAGATACCATTGACCGCGAAAACAATGTATGGAATAAAGTTTTCGTAAATTTGTCAGACTTTGGTGGTTTTTTTGCCCGAGGAGCAAAGAACGTCCCAAACCCTTACGGACCTGTCCTATTCAAAATACGTCCATCTGCTTTATTGCAAGCATCTGATGTTGCTATATGTCTATGGTCGGCAGGTGCTAAGGGATTCAATCGGGAACACGAAGCTCTCAATGCCCTTGAGGAGGTTGAAAATTTATTTTCGTATCCAAGTAATGTGGGGCCGCCTCAAAGCACTTATGTCAAGTATCGAGAACAGTTAATAAAAGAGTTTGGAAGACCAAAGGCTCAAGCTCCAGAAATTAGCTGCACGGTGCCAGACGATGTATTGTCAATCCAACATGTCAATTTTGTAGGTGTGGATCCATACATCATAAACAATCGGAAACTGCTAGATTGGGTTAATGAAATTAAGCAAAGAGAGTCAGCTCAGTTTCTTATTCGCGAGCGTAGTCACTTCCCAGATAGGTCACGGAACAGTTTTTATAACCAAATTGCTGATCGAATTGGTGAAAAGATTCCATCACTACATACTCTCGCGCAAGATAACACGTGTAGTCAATCCCTACGAGAGTGGGCAGAACAAATCTTTCATTTAGAATGGCAATTCACAAGGTATGCTACATATTTACGTGATGGAACACTTAAGTTAATGAGAACGGTATCTATGCCTAGCAAATATTAATAGTCTATTCAAACCGTTCTGGACGATAAGAAGCAAACCAATCTACCTGCACACCATCCGCGATCTCTATGGTCGCCATCTCACCCACCAAAGGGGCTAACGTCACACCGCTGTGCATGAGCGTAATATAAAGATTCGGAACAGATGCTGTAAATCCGAGTACTGGAAATCCGTCGAGTGGCATCGGGCGATAGCCGACGGGTGTCGGAATCGCCTTCGCATCCGCTATTGCTGGTAGGTAGGTTTTAGCACGAGCGAGGAGCGCGTCAGCGTGTTGCTGTGAGTCGTCACGATTTATCCCTTCTTGGGTCCCTTGCCCAATTCTGAGACTTCCATCAGCTAATTGTCGGAGGTGCAGGTGTTGATGGTGTTCATCCGTTGACGGTGCGTGAATGATTGCTACATTGTGTAAAACCTCGGCACACGGTGTCGTCTTAATAACAATGCCTGGACTCCGTTGTTGCGGAATATTGACTTGTACCAGAGAAGCCAATTCGGTCGTCTGAACACCGCTCGCCAAGACAACGACATCACACGGAAACTCTCCATGAGTCGTTTTCACAGCGGCGATACTGCCGTTACGAATGACAAAGCCTGTGACGCTGGTTTGCGCATGCACAACCGCGTCTGCTTCGGAGGCACGCTGCAGACAAACGTCAATAAACGTATCGGTTTCGATGTGAATATCTGCCTCAGAGAGGGACGCAGCTAACACAGCACCGGGGTGTAGGTGTGGCTCAAGTGCTAACATTTCGTCAGCGGTGATCAGACGACACGGATACCCCCACGCTTGGATCTGTTGGATACGTTCCGCCAGCTGCGCCGCACGTTGTGGGTTATTTTCCCACCGCATTTCACCGCCGTAGTGGATACCAATATCCGCATCAAGGTGATGTGCCAACCGGTACCACATATCTAACGAACGCCGATTGAGCGTGTGATAATCACGTGGGTCTTTTCCAAAAGCATTTGCCCATGCAAAAGAGTGACCGGACGCGCCTGCACCGGGGACATCCCGCTCCAGCAGCGTCACAGTAATACCCTTTCGCTGGGACAGATGATAACCGAGCGTGGCACCGATGATACCCGCACCCACTATCACAATTTTTTTCGTCTTGGAACTACGGGTTCTATGTAACATTATAGTCTTCAGAGGGAATAGTTATCGGTTAGCGGTTATCAATATTAGAAAGTGTGCTAAAATTATGAAAGTTTCAAAGTATGCTAAAGTTGTGAAGTTATCAACTTTAGCTACACTTTACGAGACTTTACTCGACTTTACGAACCTCTTTAACTCTCACTGCGAGCCAAACTGTTACTACTAACGGTGTGCTGCGACAATAAATCCTGTTAAACCGGTAAGCAACAACTGAAAGCCGGTTTGATAAAACAACATGAAAAACGGTTGGCAGAGTGCAATCAACCCCAGTGCGATTAAACCAATAGAGAAGCGTTCACACAAAGTTTTCTGCGAAAAGGCAATCGAAAAAACGATTATACTCGGTAGAAGTAGATGTAAAGCCGTACCACCAAGTGATGGGAAAAAGGGTTGGTAAAGAAAAACAAACCCGATACACGCTAAGAGCGCTGCACCAGTAGCTGCGATCCGCCTCACAGTTGTCGTCATACCGAATGCAATAGCACAAGCGAACAGTATATGAAATGCCGAACCGCGTAGCACTGACGGAATCGGCAAATAGAGAAATCCTAATCCAATGGCCAAACCAACACCGGATATAAGGGCGATGCGTTGTTTATTCTCGAAGGCCGTCCCACCGAGGATGGCAGCAATACTCAGCAGCACCAGCGCGATACCCTTGAGCAAAACAGCATTTTGCGTGATAATCGCCGGTAGTCCTGAAATACCCTCTATATAGAGAAAAGCAATACCAGCGACCAAACATCCAATTGCAATCAGTTGATTTCGTCTTTCTTTTGTCATAACCATCTTTCAGGAATCTGTAGTCTCACCGATCTAAATTTGCTTAATCTTTCCGTTTCAATAGGCGAGTTACCCAACTTTTAGATTGTTCCCGCGTTAATTGACTCGTTAAATCCTCAACTTGTGCTGACCAATTCCCTCTTTCGGTTTGGAAAGATTCAATCATTTCTCGCAGC
>VXZK01000052.1:0-10008 GCA_009845545.1 Candidatus Poribacteria bacterium | reverse complement strand
AAGTGCTTGATTCTCCGATTCCAATTTGTCGCAAGTTTCCCGTAGGTAAGTAATATCAATAATTTGGCAGCTAAGATTTTCAATAATATCATCTGTTGGAATATTATAGGTGAGTTTTTTGATTAGCGGTGCGAGTCCATCAACGCGTAGTTGTATTTGCGGCTTTGTCGCACTTCCGGCTTCATCAGACGGAGCAGAGACGACCCGTAGATACGGTTCAATCTCCTCATCTCGCCGTTTCAATGCGCTGTTGATAATTCCTTCTTCCACCCCTATTATTTCTGAGATTTCGGAAGGGTTCATATAGAGGTCCATTCCCAAATTTTCCTAGGTCGGCTATCAGCAATCAGAGTGTTTTTTCTACGAAAAAACCTTGCCTCGCAGTGAGAGCGGTGAGAAAAGAAACGTTGGGTAAATCTAATGCCTCTTTACTGATGGCTGACGGCTGACGGCTGACGGCTGATGGCTGATGGCTAATGCGCTAATTTACGAAATTCCGTCCCAATATTTCCACATATCATCGGGGGTTTCAAACTTAATCTCGTCGAGATCTTTTCGCCGGTATCTGCTGATGAGGGCAATTCTGACGTTGCGACCACAGTTTGAACCAGCCGTATGGCTCATCTGATGATGCCAGAAACAGACATCACCGCCTTCGCCGGTAAATTCATAACTCGGTCCTAAATCAAACGGGGCAACCCCACCGGGGAGACTATCTAAGTCGTGATGTCTGAAATATTCCGCCCAAATCCGATGGCTCCCGGGCCAGACAGTAAATCCGCCACCCTGTTTTTCAACTGTGTCAAGATAAACCGTCGCGCCGAGGGTGAACGCACCGACGACCCCTTTCGGCACACCGTTTGTAGGGGTGTGGTAACCGTCGAGATGTCCGCCACCGGGTTCGCGCCATTCTCTGTCTGGATCCGGAAAGTTGATATGCGGACCGGCACCCCCACTCGAATTCAATTTATCCTTGCCGACGAGTTCTTCCGCCATAGCGAAAACGCGGTTATTGTATGTCGTGCCAGCGATAACATCTTCACCCCCGACAGGCACCGTACGATAACCTTTACGAATCCAAGACTCCGGGTCGTTCCTATCTTCGTCAAGTGCCTCCCAGAGCCTGTCAAGTGCGGCATCAATTGCTGCCTGTTCCAGCGCGCCGCGGACAACCAGATAGCCGTTTTCTTTAAAGAATTTTTTGTCTGCTGCTGTTAAATACGCCATAATTTTGTTTTCCTTGTAGTCTTTTGCAATCTACCACGTTTAGAGAAAATTCATCCAATTATGCCCGAACATCAAATCCGTTCTCTTCACGCGCTTTTTGGTAAGGGCCTTCCTCTATATTCAACCCGAAACCGGGACTTTGTGGCACATTTACATAACCGTTGGACACGGAATAACCGGAATCATCTATACCTGGTGTTGTCGCATGATCCCACTCGGTGAACTCAAACCGCTCTACCTTCGCGGCAAGGTGACAGGTGACGAAATTGCCGTAGTAGCCGCCATAGTGATGCGGCGCCGTGCCAACGCCGGAGGCATCCAATTCGGGTCCCAACTCAAGCCAGCGTGAGAAGCCAGGGTGAAAAATATCGTATTGGACGATGTCAATGAGCCCGTCTTTTGCCCAATTCACAAGGTACGGTGATGCCCCACCCTCGCCATCCGCAATACGGGTTTCCAAACCTTCGGCATTGAGCCATTCCTTCAAGAGACTATAGACGCGGGCATCCTCGTGGAACGCCTCTTCCATCCAATACACCTTAGCATCGGCAGCCCCACCTAATACCTGCTTGGTAAGGTTGAGATTATAACCGTTGTTGGCATCTATCAAAATCGTAGCATCAGGGCCAACAGCCTCGCGCACGGCACGGATAACATCAATATCCCGCTGTGTGCCTTTGTCAAGAGGCATGTGCATTGCGCCGCGTCCGACTTTGATCTTATAGGCGTTATGTCCGCGTGCCTTTCCTTCCAGTGCTTCGGAGGCGATAAGTGCCGCGGCTTCAGCGTTGTCCTCAAGATGTAGGTCATCAATATACAGCGAGGTGTCGTAACACGGGGCGCGAAACGCACCGTTCTGCCCAGAAAGCATCGCATACACCGGTTTTTGCGCGAACTGTCCCACCAAATCCCAGAGTGGATATTCCAACATTCTGAATTCTTCGGTGACACCACTCTCTGCGTCAAACGCATCGCTGAGCTGAAATCCGACAATCGCCTCCGCTTTTTCACGTGAAATCGATGAAAACCCAAAGCCGCTCACACCATCAGTTGTTGTCAACCGAGCGATAGGCGGACGGACATGCAGTCCGTGTTCACCCAACCGAGAATTACAACCAGCTTTGCGCGGACGCTCGCCTGTTAAGCGTGCCCATTCAATACGTTCAATTCTTACACTTTCTCCCATATTTTCTCCTCATCAACAGTACCCCTACAATTGCGTCTCAAGTAGCGCGAGGCTTTTCGGGTCCAACTTATGGTAGTTCTCAATTTCATATCTGTTACCATCGGCATCCTTAATTAGGACGCGTCCGTTCTCAAGCGTGACAATATCATATCGGGTACGCAAACCGAACTCTACATCTCCTTGAGAGGTTTCAACCACCCACTGCGTAATCCCAAATTGACCATCCAACTCGTGAATCTTGGTAATCTTCGGCATGAAGTAACGTTTTTGTAACTCCTCAACAAGTACCTCACCGGACGCGCGAGGGAGCTGCTTTATATCCTCAATAATGCCGAGTTCATTAGATTCATCATCTACGAGGGAAATATATCGACTCGTCTCGCTGACAGGAAAAGCACAGATCGGTTCAACCTTAGTGTGCGTTGTTCCATCCGGAAGTTGGACAACAAGTTCTTCAAATGCGTTTCGCTCGATTCTGACATGACTCGCATCAAGAAATTCTAATTCATCAGTTACCTTAATCGCTTCCTTCATCAACGGACCTCCTCCTGAAATGGTCAAATCACCATGCGCGAATTTTCGATAATTCGGTTTGCTTCTCACATAGCCCGGCGTAAGTCCCCGCTTTGGCAAGAAGTTCTTCATGCGTCCCGATTTCGTCAACTGTCCCTTCTTTCAGCACGACAAGACGGTCCGCATATTTAAGGGTTGACAGTCTATGCGCAATAGCAAACACAGTTCTCCCTTGAACGAGCCGTTCCAACGCCTCTTGGATTTTGGACTCCGTTTCGGTATCAACAGAAGAAGTGGCTTCATCTAAGATTAGAACGCGCGGATTTTTCAAAATCGCCCGAGCAATAGAGATACGTTGCCGTTCACCCCCAGAGACTCTCGCGCCTCTTTCGCCTACCATTGTGTCGTAACCATCAGGGAACTTGATAATAAAATCGTGTGCATTTGCCGCCCTCGCAGCCGCAATAATTTCCCGTCGAGATGCTCCGGGTTTTGAATAACCGATATTCTCTGCGATCGTGCCTTGGAACAGGAACGGATCCTGCAACACGACACCCACCTGTTGACGCAGTGCCTTCACCTGAATGTCGCGACTGTCGTGACCGTCAATCATTATTGTCCCATCGTTCGGGTCGTAAAAGCGGGTAATTAGGTTGATGAGCGTGCTTTTCCCGGCACCGCTGTGTCCAACCAACCCTATCATCTCACCAGGTTCCACCGTGAAACTAACCCCGTTGAGCGCATTCTTTTCGTTATCATAAGAGAAATAGACATCCCTAAATTCGACAGCACCCCGGATATTCGCAAGAGCCACCGCATCTTGTTTATCAGCGACGCTCGGCGGTGTGTCCATAATTTCAAACACACGCTCGGCGGAGGTCCCTGCTCGGATAAACCTTTCGTTCATCTGACAGAGCGTATGCACTGGTCTGATGAATCCCATCATATAGGACTGAAACATAATTAGAGTACCAAGGGACAAATCACCTTGGAAAATCTGCCATCCACCAACTAACCAGATGATGGTCCGCCCCGTAAAGACGATAAATTCCATAATTGGGCGGTAAAGGGTTCCAAGCTTCGCAGCGTTCAACTCACCACTGAATACCTGATAGGTCAAATCGCTAAACCGGTTTATCTCGTAGCGTTCTCGAGCAAAAGCCTTGACAACGCGGACCCCTGGAATCGTGCTTGCGAGAATCGTACTAATGTTCGCATATCGTTTCCACAAAACGTGGTACACCTTGCTCATCTTTTTCCCAAAAAAGATCGTGAAGAAGATAAGACAGGGTATCGGTATCAACGTCCAGAGCGCAAGTTTCCAGTTGTAATGGACCATGATCGCGCACATAAAGATGATCGTGAGAGAATCACCGACTATATCTTGCAACCCATTTGCGATGAAGTCCCGGAGTCTTGACACATCGTGCGTGATCCGCGAC
Source organism: Candidatus Poribacteria bacterium (assembly GCA_009845545.1). Taxonomy (GTDB): domain Bacteria; phylum Poribacteria; class WGA-4E; order WGA-4E; family WGA-3G; genus WGA-3G. Next base: position 5,640 of record VXZK01000052.1, on the reverse strand, counting down.
ATTAGGTTCCCGGTATCGCGCTCATGAAAGAAATCAATGGAGAGCGCGTTCAAATGCTCATACGTCTCGTTTTGGAGCCGTCTCGTGATATTCTGACCCACCCAGGCCATCATATATCCCCGCACGGATGAAGTTATCATGGTAAACACCGAAACGCCCGCCATGATTAGCACAAGCCCTATCAGATGCCCAAAGGTACCGGCAGCCGGTATGTTGTCAAACCACCCGCTCAAAAAATTGACTGTCCCTTGGAGGTGCCCCCACGTCGTTTCGGGAAGCAGCTGCCCAGCAGCACCAGCGCTGTCCACCCGTTTCAGAATATTGTCAATCAACTCTTTACTAAGAATCGGTGGATAAACTGCGACAAACCGGATGACCATCATCAACAGGAATGCCGGCACAACGACGTGTAAAAGCGGGGCAGAGTACTTGATGAGCCGAATGATGAGTTTCCCATTTTGAACGCAATTGACACAGACTCCCGACCAACTTGGAATAGGTTGATCACACTTTTCACATCGACCTTTATCCTTGCCACCAGGACCGCGTCCACGCCTGCCGCGGGGTCTCCCATCCGAATCTCTCTCCTTCTGTGGAACTAATTCCTCCAACTCAGAAACAGCAAGATTGAACTTCGGGATCAATCGCTTTGAGTACCGCGACACTTCAAAAGCGTTGTCTGCGGTACTTACCTTAAGAATGTTATTCCCGTACATCTCAAGGATTTCGATATCTTCAACGGACGTAAGAGGCACTTCGCGCATGTGGTGCCCCATAGCCCCATTCTGATTAAAAGCGATGAGCCGTTTATTGGTAACTAACAGCCAATCTTTGCCATAGGTACCGTCAAAGCGCAGATCTGTTGAAACAGCTATCTTGATTTCTTCGCCTGTTTCAAACACTGCCGCTGCTTGTTCTTTTAGGCGTTCAGGCACCTCTTCCATTGTCGTTAGTGGTTCATGGTCTAGCTTCCGGGGCCGTCCGCCGCCATTACTATAAGAACTTGACCGTCGTCTCCGAGATGATCTTCCACTGTCAAAACCGCCCATCGAATCGCGCATAAATCCATCCCCCACAGGTTAAACGTGTGGTTTCTAAACACTTAAGATAACCCAAGTTGCTACTTACAATAATTTAGACAGGCATCTACCAGTTTTGATTGAAAATACAAGGATTTTCCGCTAATTCTGGTATTCTATAGTGTCCTGCCCCTGCGATTCTCGTCTATTTAACATAAGGTGGCAGCTTAGGTTAAGATACTTTATTTAACGAAAATATGGCGAAAAAGTTGAATTAAAAATGGAAAATGCCTGAATGCAGGCACGAATCACCCACAAATCAGGCATTTGAACGCAAAAACCGATCTTACTGGCGTTGATTTATGGATTCGGTGGCGACGTACAGATGAGCACCTCCATCGATTCATCCCCCGTGTTTTCAATCCCGTGCTCACACCACGGTGGAAGATGAATGAACGTCCCGGCTTCAACAGGCACCTTTTCACCGGCAAGCGTCATCACGCCTTTGCCTTTTAGAATCACATAGCATTCCTCCGTGTGATGACTCCCGGGCTCAAGCACAACATGTGGCGGCACAAAAAACACAACAAGCCCTAAATTCTCTGCAGGCGCGTTCGGGTTCGCTGGATGCACGACACGCACACCAATGCCATCACAACCCGGGTACCTTACAGGCACCCCGTCTTGAACCGTGACAACATTCGCTTGCACCTGATGCGCCGGTTTCGGAATAGGCGGTTCCCCTTGATACCCTTTAAACGTAGTAATCTTTGCCATTTCTTATCTCCTTTATAAAAGTAGTAGGCACGCTCCGCGTGCCGTTAAACCAGTAACGAAGCCCACATCTTGTGCTGTCCCATCTACCAATCTCGTGTATAACCAGCAGTCCATCCACCATCCACCGCAAGCACACTCCCGTTGACATAACTCGCATCCGGCGAAACGAGAAATAGCACCGCTGCCGCGATTTCCATCGTCTTCCCGGGTCTCCCAAGCGGAATGTGCGATAATAGACTCGCAGCGTTTTCTGTGTACGCGCCATCTTCTCCGTAAAAGAGTGCCTTCGTACCGCGGGTCAATGTCGAACCCGGTGCGACTGCATTCACCAGAATCCCTTCCGGTCCGAGTTCCAGTGCCATTGAACGCGTCAGATTGGCAACGCCTGCCTTCGCTGCAACGTAAGCACTCTGCAAACGTAACGGCACCAACCCCGCAATAGAACTGATGTTAACAATCCGTCCAGTCGCATGCTCCGAACCAGACCTGCTATGAGATTTAAGGATATATGGGATAACCGCACGACTCGTTGTGAAAACACCGGTCAAATCTATCTGTAAAATACGGTGCCAATCCGCTAAGGTATACTGATGAATCGGTACCCTATCGCTTTTGGTGTTTATGCCGGCATTGTTCACCAGAATCTCAATTTTACCAAAGTGTCCCGCAATCTGATCTGCGACAATCTCCATCTGTGCAGCGTCTGACACATCGCCTTCCACAAATAGACCTGTCCCACCGCTTTGCTGAATTTCTTTGACGGTTTCCTTACCTGCCTGTACATCAATATCGACAATTGCCACAGAAGCACCATTATCAATTAACTTATCTACAATCGCGCGACCGATGCCATTCGCACCACCTGTAACAACCGCTACCTTTCCTTCAAGTGCTACCTTCATATACCTCTCCTTTCTTGAAACTTACGGAAACCTGCGACCCCATACGTTTATGTAGCAAGTTTTGGCTTGCGAGCTACGCCAAAAAGTAACAAGATTATTACGGCACTCCCACACGCAATCCCGATCGCTGAAGAGATACCAAGCGCAGCAGGCAGATAGCCACAGAACAGCGCAATACTCGCAACAGTAAGGCTATAGGGCAATTGTGTTCGCACATGGTGCAGCGGATCGCAACTGCTGGCGATAGAACTCAAAATCGTTGTATCCGAAAGCGGCGAGCAGTGGTCCCCGAAGATGGCACCATCCAGCACCGCACCAAGACAAATAATTGTCGTGAGTCCATAACTACCGCCATCAAGCGAAAACGCCACTGGAATCGCAGTCGGAATCAGGATCGCCATTGTGCCCCAACTCGTGCCGGTTGCAAAAGAGGTCACGGCACCACAGATAAACACGAGAATCGGGAACCAGAGTGGCGATACAACATCACTGAGCATCGTCGCAAGAAAATCACCCGTCATCAATCTATCGCAACTCGCCTTGAGTCCCCATGCCAATAACAGAATGCTCAACGGCGTGAGACTCCCCTTTATACCGTTCCAAACGACCGGAGCAATCTCCGAAAATTTTAACTTTGAGAGCCAACGTGCACAGATGATTGAGACGATAAATGCACTTGCTGCCGCACCGGCAAGCACCATCACATTGTTCGCCTCTGAAAGCGCGTTCCGCCAAGATGTTAGCGACAGAATAGACCCAGTTCCATTGCCATCAACCCAAAAACCGCCCAATAGCAACCCAAAAAGCGTTAAAAGGGGTAAAACCGCCGAAAAGGGTTGGACAACGGCGTTGGGTAGACTGGTAAAAGATCCGGCGTGTCCGAGTGCTTCCGCATCTGGCGCAGCAATGTCGCCTGTGTCTCGCGCACGGATCTCGGCTTGGTGCATCGCCCCATAATCTCTGCCACTGATCGCATTGACGATAACAAAAATGATGGTCAACACACAGTAAAACCGAAAACTGAGGGCATCGAAAAACATGGAATACCCATCCCGTCCAAGCCCAAGTGTTCCCGATATATCTTCAAAGAGTCCAACTTCATAACCGATCCAGGTGCTAACAAACGCGAGACCGGCAATCGGGGCACTTGTGGAGTCCACAAGGAACGCCAACTTTTCACGGCTGACGCGATGGTGGTCGGTGAGCGGACGCATTGTCGGTCCGACGAGCATCGCATTGGAATAATCGCCAATAAAGATGACGATCCCCATCAAACCCGTGATAAATTGTGCGGAACGCGGCCCCTTCGCAAACTGAGAGAGCCAGATAACCACACCGCCAATGCCACCGGAAGCAACTACAACAGAGATCGTCGCCATGATAAGGCAAACGAACAGGGCCACCCATAAATTGAAGAGATCTATCCCATCATTGCCGACACTCACAGCACGCACGAACCAGATGGCTTCCGCCAAGAAACCGCTCGGCGTCCCACCTTTCTGATACCACGCGAGTACAAGTCCGACACCAACGGCTATACAGAGACTCGGAAACAATCGGGTTGTTACGATGGCTAATGTGACAGCAAGTAGCGGCGGGATGATGCTGTACCACACAAGCGTTTCAGCATCGCTAACCTGTCCGGCACGCCATTGGAAGATGAAGCAAAGTCCTAAAAAAATTAAAAAGCCAATCACATATTTTAATTTAGAATTCATTAGCGTCCTTGGCATACCCCTTCGGTTGAAATGCAGGTCGCATTTGGGCGTGTACGCCGCAAAACCGAACCTACCGGGGGATGAAAGTGTCTCTTTATTTTTAGGTTTCACTATAAATCATATCTTCAAACCACTTGTTTCTTAGAGGTTGCAGGTCTGTCGGATCCATTGGAAAAATCGGGCGAGGTGCCCGGGCGAATCTTTGGTAATTTCAGAGCCATTCCCCTGCTCCTCAGTTTGTAATTCTTCCCACCGCTTTTGGGCGCGCACCTTGACTTCCTCAAAGGTGCCTTTTTCTTTGAGATATGTATCAAATTTGCTACCGTGATGTTTATTCATGTTTTATTCACTCCTACTTTTTGATAGGTCTCTTCGCCTTCGCGCCAAACGCAGATCCTTCCGTGGTGTCTTTCTTGATTTTTTGATGAAGCCGTGTAGGAGGATCATCCTCTGTCTTTCAAGGGTAAACAAAATCCGCGCGGTGCGTTTTCCCGCACTGATACGACTGCGAATTTCCCATAAATGTTCTTCCCCAGTCATTTTCTTAACAAGGTTCGTCTGCAAGACCTGGGGCCAATATTCTGCGACTACCCTTATATCAAGATCAATTATGTTTCCCTCTTCCTCATCAAAATTGCTGAGCCATTCTCGCACGGGTTCACGTCCTGTTTCAGTGCGAAAAAAGATGACATCAAGCATGGAGGCTCCGGTTAGAAAAAGGAAGGTAGACAGATATTTTCAGTATGGAAATTGTAACACAACGTGAGGTACCAATTCAAGAAAAATTCAGCGAATGGATTGGAGTTGTACACAAAACAAGGGGCAGGGTGAAGTGCCACCCTTTATTTAGACCAAAAATTAGCAAAGTTAAGAGAAGGTTTGTCGTTGAAATTCCATAGGTGTCAAATACCCTAACGCCGAATGTGGGCGTTTATAGTTATACACCATAAGTGTCAATTTTAAAAAAAATAACTGCCTGAATCCCCAGGTCCGGTAGGTTCGGTTTCCTAACCGAACCGGCTCCTCCGCGAAAACCTTGAAAACTTCAAAACCCTCCTGAATCCCGTAGGGATGGTATCTCTGTAGAAAAACGGGACCTCACAGACCCAAGCCCCAGAGGGGGTTTTTGATAGGGTGTTTCTGCAGCATTTTTAGAGACATTCCTGCGAAAACTCCCTAAATTGACACCTATGGTGCGGTTTCCTAACCGCACCGGGTTTAGTT
>VXZK01000126.1 GCA_009845545.1 Candidatus Poribacteria bacterium | reverse complement strand
CCGAAGATAAACGCTTTGAAAAGCGCGAAGTTTTGTTGATTGAATAAATGCCGAAAATCAGATAGAATATCTCCTAAGCAGAAAAGGAGGTCCATTTTTACGTTCCTTTCAAAACGATAGTTTGTTTATGAAAGGATACCTCTTTTTCTGCTTGCAAACACCTTAATTTTTAAAAATTGTCCAAACTATAGTATAAATTGAATTCGCAATTTTTAATACGGAGATTTTCGGATGGAATTAACTTTTGAATACGGCACAACCTTTATTGTCGCGATTTCCGTTACCGGTGGTGTTCTGATAGGTGTCTTGTGGGTGTTGTATGCCTTTTTTGACTGAGTCCGTACTGTGGAAAGCGTTATCTGTAGCCATCACAGACGCCATCCGATTTTCGTTCTCCTACCCCCAGGGATCCGGAACTGCATAAATGTTGCCCTGCCTGCTTCCGTCGTTTCACTAACCACCAGCAGATAGGAAATAGGACGAAGAACAGGATTAGAAACCGCACAATGTGCTTTCCTTCTATATGTGCCACTGCATGCCTTTGGGCTTCATATTCAGACCAGAACGCCGAAGCCCTATCTCGCCCGTGTAACCATCCCTCCTCACGAGCTATAGCGAGAATATCCGCTAAACTTGGAGAGTCAGAGGGGGTTATCAGGATCGTGAGGACTCCCGAGAGGAACAGCGAAATCAGAAAAATGTGTGTAAAAGTGCCTACGACAGACCAGAACTTCATGGGATATAACACCTCAACAGATCGGTAGGGTGAGATTCTGGTAAGCCCATGCGAAATCAGAAACTCACCCTCTTGATTCGTGAACCTAAGATTCACCCTTCTGTGCAAACTTATAGGCTTCGGAACGGGTTCTATGTAAAACAAGCCCCAGACTATTTTTTGTATCGGATGAACTTGACCCAGAGCATGAAGATAAGGCTTCCTCTGCATCTACATCCTCCCACCAATCGAAATCCTGTGCGTAGGCGGTAACAGAGAAATTCCCATCTGCAGTCCCTGTATATTCGCCATCGGTATCATTCGGCACAGAAGCGTAGATGGTATATGATCCATCTATCGCCATCCCCCATGTCGATCCAGATGCCGAATAATCTACACCCCATCTTTGAGGTTTGTGTGGTTTTTTCGGTAGATTTTCCCAAGGCTTATCAACATCAACTATAATGTAGGCCTGGGAATGGACGACACCATCCTTGTCTTTGCCTTCACATTTTGCCCATTCCGCATGCCCGCTTCGTTTCTGCAAATCCCTGTTGTGGGTTCTGCCTTTTACCGGTCCACGTAGTGCCCAGAGAGATGTTCCGGCAAGCATCGCTATGATAAAAGTGACGGCTAATATTCTTTTCATTGTGTTCCTCCGAAAAAATGTTGTCTAAATACGTTAACTTTACGTTGGGTGATGAGGACAGTGAGAAAATCACTCCAATTGGATCTATTCCCTTACGGTAAATCTAAGAACTCATAAGGGTCGATAGCCCCATCCTCAAAAGACACAAGTTTTATGTCTGATGGAACATCTGCCTCCGTAAAATCTCTTCCTTTTTCCGCTTTGATAGTAGATAGATGTCTATGGTCCTCCGGATGTGCGATCATCCGGCTGATATATGTTACTTTCCCCGTTGGCCTCCAATACGACTTCCATTGGACATAGGCAGTTCCTTTGATAATAGGGTATACCAATCCATCCTCCATAGATGTACCCACGACGTTTACGCCCTGACCGATCAGTTTTATCCGGACACGTTTTTGTAATTCATGTTCTGCTGAGGCTGCTGGAAATGTGTTCAGTGACCAACCTTCAGGCAGTTCAGGATACGGTCCAAAGCCATAGGGCGAAACGGGCACATCTTCAGCGGGTGCTTCTTCCTCTGAAACAAAATCGTCTGGTAGGAACGCATTCGCGATGTCTGCGAACTCGGTCTCATTAGGTAACGCCTCTGTTGCATCGGATATTGGTGTGTCCGTGTTTTCATCGGGCGTGTTCACAACGCCTTCGGTTTGAAAATCAACAGGTGCGGTGCTTGTTAACGCCTTGTTTTTCAGCGGCGACACCACCGGTTGCGGTCTCTTTCCAAACTCGGAAACCTCTGTGGTGCGGTGGATGTGCCAACTATACAGCAGGCTACCGCCGACACACAGCACAAAGAACGCGAAACCGCCTTGTATCAATCGACTGGAAAGTAAATCATGGAACATATTATTCACCTTTGTCCTTGAGGGTTTTCGGTAAATTGATGAGATAGAGGGCCCTCATACCCCTTTTATCACATCATCGTTGAATTATCGTTAAGTCTCACATTTTTTTCCAAAAAGGTCAAGAAAAATGATTCCATTTCCATTTTTTCTTGACACGAACAGACGAGGGTTTTCGGTTTAATAATGATTTCGCTCCATTTACAAAACGCGAGTCTCTAATAGTCTAAGTTCTCAATCCTAAAACGGCATATATCCTCACTTAGCCGAAAACCCTCTTTTCCTTTAACTCACTCATCTTTGGTAGCACTATTGCTGTCCCTACGTGCTACAAGCTGACCTCACGTTTATAGTAAGTAGCAAGTATCATGCCAATATGCTTGAGAAACGCGAATATGTCTGAAAGTTCCTGAAATGCTAAGATATTTTATGCGTGCGAAAGTAGGCAGCCCGTGAGTTTATGAGCGTCATAAGCCTCCTTAGTTTTTTTCAAAACCACCGACTCGCTGTGGAAATGGCAACCGTTTGGGTTCTTTTGCCTATGAAGGGACACGCAAAAATTGCTTAAGCACACGCAAAAATTGCTTAAGCACACGCAAAAATTGCTTAAACGCGGTTTGACATTTTATTGTGCGCGTTTTTTCTGGGTCAAAAACAGGACGTTATTATCTTTTAGGCAGAATTTTATCAGAGACAAACGAAAACGGCAGCTAAATCATTATAAGGTCTAAGGATGAAATCGGAAAAGTTTAGGGTAAAAGTCATATTTTTCCGAATTTCAGAAAAAAAACGTGCTGTGATCGTCCCATGAGCGGCTGGCTCTGGCGGAGAAAATAGAGGAGATTGGATAGGAGGTCCCACTTCCCGGCCGGGCGCGATACGGCACTCACGCCTAAATTCTACCACTTTGCCGCTGTAGATATTTCGGAAGGCAAGGAAGACTGGAAACGTGGAAGGCAAGAGACCTATCGACACATTTCCAGCATCTGACGCAAAGAACATTGTCTTCGGCGATTGAGTTTATAGGCGAGTTGAACCCTGTTCTTATTAAGCCGGTTAGCGAAGATGCGTACATTTCCCTCATCATGCCGATGCGTCTGGAAGGCCCTTCGGCATAAGCGGTGTGATTCTTATAGCGGGCATGCCGTTGACGCGGAAAATAAGCCTTTATTTGCTGGCGAGGTGTTTTTGCTGGGGTGTTTCCGCTAAGAAACCTCGCCAGTTTTTGGTAGGGATGCAGGCAGGGACCGGGCATCGCGACGCGACAGGGGGGTTGTCCTTTCCACGACGGGGGCGAGGACGTAGGAAAACGCACCGCAAAGATAACAGCCAATCCAATGAACGCGCCAGCTATCAAGAGATAACCGGCGCGTTTCAAGAAAGGTGCTTTCGTGAGTGTCTCTGCTATCTATACGCCTCACACAGATCACAACCAGAATTGTTAGTACGTATACAAATCGCGGGCAGTGGCCGGTGTTGGGGCATCGGCAGAAGTGCTATGTTGGTCATTATTTGACGGATTCTTACCGGTTGCTGATCCCTTCCCCCATGCGCCGTTCCTATTATACAACATGGCATCGCCATCCCCAGATCGGTATACATAATGAGAGAAAGAACCTTTCTGTGGTTGTACCTGTGGGGTTCGTTCAGGCGGGATGTCTAAATTCCCTGGCACTTTCGCAGACACGCTATACGTTGTTATGTAGTTCGCATTATCTGTAGAGCAAGAAACAGATGCCGCACCATTGATATTAATGATTAAATCTTTGCCGCTACGAGAATACGAATACCCTGTAGACCCTGCGCTATAGAGAGGTCCCTGACTATCAACACCTGAATTGAATTCAGATTGAACTTTAATATAGGCGGGGAGATTATCATCAGGCTGAGCCCTGACTAAAGTGGAAGAAGACCCATCGCGGTTGATGTTAGCAAAAACAACAAAAGTTGCGATGCAAACAAGTAGTGCAATTATAAAAAACGCTGTCAATTTTTTCATCATAAACTCCTTCACTTAGGAAGCCCTAAGTATTCGTAAGCGTCAAACGCTATTTCATCAGCTGTCACAATTTTCAGATTTGAAGGAATCTTGCTCTCGCTTGTGTATATCCCTGCCGATAGATCATCAGGATGAGCAAATACGCTCCATATACGTTTGTCGCCATTCTCATCAATCTCGTATTCAACAAGGACACTGCCTCTTTCGAGAGCTATAACCTGTCCAGTAGGACTCACACCAACACTACCGTATTTGGAACGTGTGCCCTCTTTCTTCATTTTGATGGTTACACGACTGAGCAATTCATCTTCTATGCTATCGACCATGAATTCCCAATAATTGGGTACAAAGCCCCACTCCTTTGGTATTTCGGGGTAGGGCCCGAGTCCGAAGCGTGACATCTTTGAAGGATCGAGTGCGTCCGCTGACACATCATCATCAGGTAGGAACGCATCCGCCATGTCAATCAACTCGGTCTCATCTATCGTTTCCGCCTCGGTTGCATCGGACATCGGTGTGTCCGTGTTTGCGTCAGGCGTGTTCACAATGCCTTCGGTTTGAAAATTAACAGGGGCGGTGTTTGTCGATGCGGTGTTTGTCGACGGAGACCTGTTTTCGATCGACACCACCGGTTGCGGTCTCTTTCCAAACTCGGCGTCAGTGGTGCGGTGGACGTGCCAACTATACAGAAGGCTGCCGCCAACACATAACACAAAGAACGCGAACCCCGCTTGGAACCATCTACTGGAAAGTAAATCACGAAACATATTATTCACCTTTTTTCCCTTTAACTCACTCATCTTTGGTAGCACTATTGGTATCCCTACGTGCTACAAGTTGAGTTCATGTTTATAGTAGCAAATATCATGCCAATGTGAGAAACCTGACTGTTACGGGATTTCACGATTTTTCCACTGGAAAGATTCTTTCCGGTTGGAAACATTTTTTCTACTGAACTGGAAAAAATGTTTCCAGCTGATATACCAAGCGCGTGATTTTGGATCGAATGCCGAGCATCGCAATACCAAGTCCCTTAGAAAGACAAACAAATGCAATACGTCAGTGAACCTTTCCACCATAGGCGCACTTATACCAATTCCAATTGATGATTCCTCTTAAAAGAATCTACTGTTTTTGGTTATGCCCGGTGCCCCTTCCCAGTAACGGGTGGGGACCCCGGTTAGGAATGCAGATCGCATTTGGGCGTGTACGCCGCAAAACCGCACCTACCGGGGTTTGGGTGAAAGGTGCGGTTAATGCAGTGTAAACTTTTAGAGGTGGTATTATACAAAAGTCTCTACCACATTTGTGTAAGTCTTATGCCTTACCATTATAGGTGTGTAACTTGGCGCGCAAGGTGGGCAGGCTAATCTCCAAAACCGCCGCTGTTTTTGACTTATTCCCATTCTCTCGCACCAAAGTCGTCAGGATTGCTGACTTCTCTACCTCTTTCAAGGTTGTACCCATCCGGAAGGGCAGCACGAAACGTTCTCCGGCGTTAGAATTTGCTGCGGCTGTTGCATCAGCCAACGGCAATAGGTCGGCTTGAGGCGTCCGCACATCTGACGGTAAGTGGTGTGGTAAGATTTCACCGTCTTCCGCTAAAAGGACGGCACGACTTATGATGCCTTCTAACTCCCGGATATTCCCAGGCCAGCTGTAGGCATCAAATAACGAGAGGACTTCTGGATTTATGTCCCCTATCTTCTGATTGGAAAGGTCGGTTTCCTTTTTCAAAAAGTGTGTTGCCAACGCGGGGATGTCTTCCCGCCGCTCCCGTAACGCCGGCAGCTGGATATGAAGCGGTTTTAATCGCTCATAGAGATCGCGGCGAAACTTGCCTGCTGCAACTGCTTCTATAAGGTCGATATTTGTAGCTGCAAGGACGCGCACTTTCACTGGAATCTGTTTTGTCCCGCCCATGCGGCGAATCTCTTGTTCCTGAAGGACCCGCAACAACTTTGATTGTAGAGGTTTCGGAAGTTCCCCGATTTCGTCAAGGAAGAGTGTGTTCCCCGATGCGGTTTCAAATAGCCCGATATGTCGCTGATCGGCACCAGTAAACGCACCCCTCTCATGTCCAAAGAGTTCACTTGCTATCAGGTTCTCTGCAATCTCCGCGCAGTTCACGATGAAGATAGGGTGCATTGCATAAGGACTCTCTGTGTGCAAGGCATGCGCGACGAGTTCTTTACCCGTTCCGGTCTCTCCAGAAATAAGCACGGCTTTAGAAGATTTTGCGAACTTGTCAATACTTTTCAGCACTTCAAGATGCACTGTACTTTCACCGATAAGGTCCTTGTAATTCCCGTGCAACTTCTCTCTTGATAACAGTATTCCGGACGGTGCCACCTCTTCTGCCTTCGACGGTGTATTGGTCGTAAGCACGTAGACCTGATCTCCGTGGGTATCTTCACCTGTTTTTGGGTTCTTCACCGTTTCTCTCCTTGGGCCACTGAATGGATGACTCCCGGTAGGCTTGCTACAATTGCAGCGTATACTCCCGTGAGTTTGATAAGTAATTAAGGCGTACGTTAATACATGTTATTGATTTTATAGGCCCTCTTACCTTAATTATAGAGATGAAATCGGAAAAGTTAAGGGTAAAAGTCATATTTTTTCCGAATTTCACAAAAAATACGTGCTGTGATCGTCCCGTGAGCGGTTCTGTCGGAGAAAATAGAGGAGATTGGATAGGGGGTACCACTTCCCGGCCGGGCGCGATACAACACTTGCACCTAAATTATAGCACTTATACCCTGTAAATATTTCGGAAGGCAAAGGAAGGCTGGAAACGTGGAAGGCAGGTTTCCCCAATCTTGTGACCTTCCACGCATCCACTTACGCAAGCAAACAAGGGATTGTGTATAAGCTGTAAATTCTATGGCTTCCGTTACGGCTCGATGGCTCACCTCTTGCACAACGCGCTGCATGATCCCCGGCGGCATATTGTCCAGGAGTAAGATGTCCGCGCCTGCTTCGAGGGCTTCGTCAACCTGTTCGACGGTTTCAACTTCAACCTCAATCTTTGCTGTATATGGGACGGTGTGCCGTGCCCGTTGCACCGCATTGCCGATGGCAGAACAGTCGTTTCGAGAGATCGGATTTTGAGTGCAACCCGGCGCGTGGCACTGTTCTCAAATCCGAAGAACCATTCGATCTGTTTAGAGATTGATACGGAACAGATTCAGGTTTCCGCAAGGGCTCCCGAATTAGGAGAGGCACACGAGACGGTGCCTGTAGCGTCTGGGAACGGGAGTGTGACGATTGGTCTTGATGCGCGTTTGTTGGTACAGGCGTTGTCTCACATTCAAAGCGAGTCTTTGGCGATTGAGTTTATAGGCGAGTCGACCCCTGTTCTTATTAAGCCGGTCAGCGAGGATGAATATATTTCCCTCATCATGCCGATGCATTTGGAAGGCCCTTCGGAATAAGAGATGTGATCTTGACGTGCTCTATAGTATACGTGCCGTTGACGCGAAAAAGAAACGTTCATTACAAAGGTTAAGAGTAGGCAACAAAGTGTAATGGTACTTGCGGACACGTTTATTGTGTTTGTAGGTGTTTGTCTATTTCAGGGAAGCCTGTTTTGAGGTATTTCGGATCGGTTTTGATGTCGGAAGGATAGTGGATTTCCCAGATTTTGACCTCTGCATTGGAATCGTCACCCGTTGGATAGACGGGAACAAACGCGCGACTGTGCTCTCTCCGAAAGAACAATTTGACAGCGAGGCTGTTCCACCCGAGGGGACGGACGTAATAGCCCTTGTGGAATCGCGTCTGTTTGTCAAAAAATAAAACGATCCCGCCATTTTCAATGTCTACCGATATTGGTGAGGTGCTTTTATTGACAGTTTTCGTAACCTGCTTTCCGCCTTTAAATTTTGCGGTTATAAACAATGTTTGCGGGGCTGTGCGCATCATGTCAATAGAACCGAGTGGTGTACCTTTTGCTTTAGGTACTGGTACGATTCGGTAGGGGGCACCGAGGGGCATCTCTTGTCTCTCGAGTTCATGGCAATGAAAGAACCGGTCCCTGTGTGCGTCACTACCCAGAGCGGAGTAGTCTCTTGCACGTTTGGTGATGTCTCCTTCAGTGAGGAGGAGGTGCGTCACTTGGTGGGTTTTCAAGAATTCCAGTGCTTCTTGCTCGGTTTGTGCGCAGAAGACGTGTCGGTAATAGAGATGTATCCAGTGGGGAAGATAATGGTCGGGGTCGGTGATGGTTTTGACACCGCCGAGGATGTTGAGTTGTGTCCCGTCTCCCCAATGGGCTGCGATAACGGCGTTCTCTGGGAGCGTTGTTTTTATCCATTTGAGTGCTGATGTGAGATTTCCGGTGCCTGGGAGAGGTTTGCGTATTCTATCGCCTGCCTGAATGGCTCGAGTCGCGTGTCCTCCGAGGGGAGTCCAAAAGAGCACAGGGATAAACACGGCAATTGCGAGCCATGCGGTGATACGTTGTCCCCTGACATCGGGATCAAGTATCTTTATGTCCTTAAGTTTTTGTATGAGCGGTGCGGGTGCGATACACAGTAGCCATGCGGTGCCGTAGGCGAGTGGCACACCCATAAAGAAACTGTAGCGGATGCCGCTACGGGCAAGGCTGCCCCATAAGAGAAACCAGACCAACATGAGAAGGAACGTCCGTTGATTTTTCGTGAGACTGTTTCTTTTTTGCAAACAAGCGATGCCGATTCCGAGCGTTGTGAGGCCGAGTGTTGTCCAAAAAAGCACGTTGCATAAGTCGTTGACGATCCATCGAGTGAGGGGATCGCGGAAGAACGTTATGGCGGCGAAGGCGGTGAGAAATGTTCCTAAAGAGAGACCTTTTAACTTTCCTAATTGGCGGCACCCGAGAGCGATTCCGATGCTGCCTAAGACAAAGATTGTACCGTAAAAGAGTATCCAATAGGTGAAATCGGGGTCTGCAAGTTCACCTATGCTCTTCATGAGCGAGCTCTCCCGAAGGGTGAAGGCAGTCGTTTCAAATGTGTCAACTTGTGTGAAAAGATAGGCGATCCCTGCTGCGATGGCAAGTAGCGTTAGCCCGCATGCAAGTTTCCGTGCATGGGGTCGGAGTCGGGCAATATGTTTTAGGAGTAGGTATCTCGTGCCTCGTAGTGCGAACACGGCGATCGGCGGTGCGAGTGTGAGGGCGAACAGATGCTTTGCGAACCCGTATCCACTGTGATAGGCGGGACTGATGAGATAGAGCCACGGCACGAACATGAGAAGATAGAGCAGATATTCTTTGAGGTGCTGTTCTGTGTTCGTGCTACAAAATGTCCAGAGTTCTATAGCGAGTATGATGAGGACGAAAAGTCCGAAGGCTTCCCAACTCAGACCGCCTAAAAAAACGATGAAGCCGGAGAGTGCGGTGGCGAGGGATCTGCGCCATCCGGGTGCCATCTGCTCTTTGTAGAGATAGCTGGTAACAGCGAGGACACCAAGCATCCAGCACCATGCGTCCCTGTCTCCAAAGCCTGCGGCACTGCGGCTGATGCTACCGGGTAGCGTTGCTAAGAGCAGGGAGACAATGGTGGCGAAGAGGTGTCCATGGCCTCGCGCGAGGAAAAGAAAGAGGGCACCGATCCCGAAGCAAAAGCAGGCGACAGGGAGGTAGCGTTGGATGTCATAGACTCTGAACCAGGGAAAGATTTTGTGTGTATAAGCGATGGCATAAGAAAAAAGTGATAGCAGTTGCCCGTTATCTCTACCGAGGGGCAGCCAGCGCTCCATATCGCGGGCGGGTAAGTATCCGTGTTCCACGATGGTTTCTGCTTGCTTGTAGTAAAGGTATGCATCGTTGCCTGTGAACTGTCCGTCAGGGATCCGTTCTACACCTTGTATCCGTAGCCAGAAGGCGAGGAGCAGGATGCTGACGATGCAGGCACCCCAAAGGGTTTTTTGAAGAAAAAGGGAGCATTGCATAGGTGAGTTCTATGTTTCTTTTTTCGCTGTCTCTACGGGTTAACGATCACTTTTTTTAAGTCCAAATACGTAGGGCGATACTGCCCGTTTTTTAGCTCATAGAAATGTAGTGTGCCCGCCCGGCTGGCAATGACGAGGTGTCCACTGTCTTGTGAGAATTTTACGGCAGAGACATCATAGGTTTTGCGTCTATCTTTTGTCGTGAGCATTTTCTCTTTGTCTACATACGCCGAAAAACGACTCCGTAGACTGCGGGTGTTCACGTCCCAGAGCGTGAGTGTCTTGTCCGCGCTGGCTGTAGCGAGCGTGTGTCCATCGGGTGAAAAGGCAATATCGCGGATTTCACCCGTGTGGGGTTTGAGGGATTTTAGGAGGTTGCGGGTATTCACATCCCAGAGATGCACTGTGAAGTCCCAGCCGCCGCCGGTCGCAAGGAGTTTGCCATCGGGTGAAAAACAGATCCGGTTGATGGAGCCTAAGTCTTTATCGGGGGCGTATCGTAATTCACCGGTGGTGATATCCCAGAGTCGTAGGGTGCTTCCTGCACTCGCGAGGGTTTTGCCATCTGGCGAAAAGGCGATGGCGTTGACTGCCCCTGGATGTCCTGTGAGACTCCGGATATATTTACGGGTGCTGAACTCCCATAAACGGACTGTCCAGTCGCCGCCTGCACTGGCGAGGATTTTGCCATCGGGTGATAAGGCGAGTGCTGTAATAGAATCGGGGTATCCATCAAGCAGAGCAAGTGCCTTGCCCGTTGCTGTTTCCGAGACGTAAATGCGGTTTCCGTGGCCACTGGCGAGCATAGATGCATTCGCGGAGAACGTCAAAACCTGCGGTGGGGGCATTTCACCGGGGAGTGTTGCTGTGAACCGCGAGAGGACTTCGCCGGTGTGTGCATTGTGGACAAATATGCCGTCGGACGTTGGGACCGCAACACGGGTGCTGTTCGGTGAAATGATAATGTTCAAGGGGCCTGACGTGTCCGCGCGGGAGAGCGGCAGGCACCCTAAGACGAAGATGCATGCGATGTAGAGAAGCCCCGCCTTTTTCATAAACCTGACCCCCTTTTTTTCGATAGAGTGCCATTCTGTAAATGTCGTTTCGGGTGAGAACCTAAAGAACGCTGCCGGGTGACGCTTTGGGTGTCTGGCAGCGTTCTTTATTTCAGACGGCTGATTCGGCAGCAGCGGGTCGTAAGGTTTCCGACCTGCTGCATGCACTTTTTAGTTTGAATCCGAATCGTTATCGTCTTGGAAATTGCCCCACTCGTCATGGCCTTGCACGTAACAAGACGCAACCCCCGAGGCATGTAGCGGACCAAAGTCAGAAGCGAATGTAAATATTTTTTCATTACTGAAAGCCCCTTGCTCGGAATCAGGAGGGTCGTCATCACTGATATCGGCGTAGACAGAGTACGAGCCATTCTCCAATCCAAAGTTCCCTATTAAAGCATCGGCAGTATTCATCTTGAACAAGAAATTATTCCACCGAAGTGTGACTGCAAGGGCACCGTAGGCGTGGGCGAATTGGACACACACCAGAACGGCGACAATCAAAAGTAAACTGTATAGTATTTTCATGAGAATCTCCTTATTTTTTATCGTCCGTGAGGAACGTTTCAGGATCATACCCGGCTGTATGTTTGTCAACAAAGTTGACATCTGGGTAGGATGCTTCCACACCATATAAATAGCGTTCTTCGAGTGTAAAATTCCGGTCGTGGGTACCCAATCCAGACCCCGGATAACGAATGATTCTCGGACCATCCGGGGAGTCGACAACCTCTTCTTTCCACGTTACGTAAAGGGTATCCGGGTAGAGTGGATAGACTCTACCGTTATTGTAATCTAATACACCATTTACGAAATCGTGATCACCTTGATTCCAGAGTTTTATCAAGACGCGAGAGATCGTCTCGTGATCTTGCATATCGCCTTTTTGATAATTCGGGAACCTATCATCGGCCCACACGGGGGTCATCGGAAAACCCTCGGGGACTTCAGGAAAATCAGCTCGATCTTCTTCCGCTGTTCCTACGTCGTCGGCTAAGAAGGCATCCGCTATGTCAAGGTTCTCGGTCTCGTCTATCGTTTCCTCCTCTGTTGTCTCGGGCTTCTGTGTGTCCGTTGTTTCATTTGGCGTGTTCGTAACGCCTTCGGTTTGAAAATCAACCGGTGCGGTGTTTGTCTCCGTCTTGTTTTTCAGCGGCGACACCACCGGTTGCGGTCTCTTTCCAAACTCGGCATCAATCGTGCGGTGGACGTGCCAACTATACAGCAGGCTACCGCCGACACACAGCACAAAGAACGCGAAACCGCCTTGGAACCATCTACTGGAAAGTAAATCACGTAACATATTATTCACCTTTGCCCTTTAACTCACTCATTTTTGGTAGCACTATTGATGTCCCTACGTGCTACAAGTTGAGCTCACGTTTATAGTAGCAAGTATCATGCCAATGTGAGAAACCTGACTATTAGGGGATCCCACGATTTTTCCACTGTAAATATTCTTTACACTTGTAAATATTTTTTACACTGGATTGTAAAGATTCTTTACACTTGATACACTGAACGCGTGATTCTGGCTCGAATGCCGAGTTTCGTAATACTAAGTCTCCTGAGAAAGACGAACGGACGCACTGCATCAGCAAACCTTTCTGCTGTAGGTACACGGACATAAAAGTCCCTACTATATTTGCGTAAGTCCTATGCCTCATCACTATAGGTGCGTAACTTGATATCCAAGGTGACCCGGCTAATCCCTAAAACCGCCGCCGTTTTTGACTTATTCCCATTCTCTCGCGCCAAAGTCGTCAAGATCGCTGACTTCTCTATCTCTTTCAAGGTTGTACCTATCCGGAAGGGCAGCACGAGATATTCTGCGGTGTCAGGGTTTGCTGCGGCTGTTGCATCCGCCAAGGGCAATGCATGGGCGTGAGGGGTCCACACATCTTGTGGTAAGTGGTCCGGTAAGATTTCATCCCCTTCCGCTAAGAGTACCGCGCGACTTATGATGCCTTCTAACTCCCGGATATTCCCAGGCCAGCTGTAGGCATCAAATAACGAGAGGACTTCTGGATTTATATCTTCTATCTTTCGATTGGAAAGGTTGTTTTCCTTTTTCAAAAAGTGTTTTGCCAACGCAGGAATGTCTTCCCGTCGCTGCCGTAACGCCGGCAACTGGATATGAAGCGGTTTCAATCGCTCATAGAGATCTCGGCGAAACCTACCTGCTGCAACCGCTTCTATAAGGTCGATATTTGTAGCTGCCAGCACGCGCACTTTCACTGGAATCTGTTTTGTCCCGCCCATGCGGCGAATCTCGTTTTCCTGAAGGACCCGCAACAACTTTGATTGTAGAGGTTTCGGAAGTTCCCCGATTTCGTCAAGGAAGAGTGTGTTCCCCGATGCGGTTTCAAATAGCCCGATATGTCGCTGATCGGCACCAGTAAACGCACCCCTCTCATGTCCAAAGAGTTCACTTGCTATCAGGTTCTCTGCAATCTCCGCGCAGTTCACGATGACGATAGGGTGCATTGCATAAGGACTCTCTGTGTGCAAGGCATGCGCGACGCGTTCTTTACCGGTTCCTGTCTCACCAGAAATAAGCACTATTTTATCAGATTTTGCGAACCTGTCAATACGTTTTAGCACTGCAAGATGCACGGTACTTTCACCGATAAGATCGCCATAATTCCCATGCAACTTCTCTCTTGATAATAATAACAGCATTTCGGACGGTGCCACCTCTTCTGCCCTTAGGGCGGTTGTGTAAGTCTTAAAGGTATTCCAAGTTTGGACAATTTTCAGAAGTTAAAGTTTTGCTACACAAGCGGAAGCAAAAGTTTTAACAATTAACGTGAGTTTGATAAAAGTGAGATGTTGGGTTTTGCTTAGATGGACAACCCGCAATTTGGGTTATAATTAGTTAATTTTTGTTATTATTTCAATTATTAAATTATAAGACCGTGTGTAACTAAGATTATACAGCTGATATTTCTCAAAAGTTGTCCTAAATCACTAATTATCAAGGTTCTTTAGGG
>VXZK01000097.1 GCA_009845545.1 Candidatus Poribacteria bacterium | reverse complement strand
AGTGTGCATTTACCGCTCAACCCAACCTACAAATTTATTTCCAAGCTCACGTTATTATCATTTCATGTTTATAGCAAAATTTTTTATGGAGAAAATATGAAGCATTTCAACATTTTTGGAAAATACTTCTTTTTTGGGTTCATACTCCTTTTTATTTCGGGTTGCGACACAATTCAAGATCTGATTATTTCTGAACCACCGAGCGAAATGGACGCTGTACCACTTCGCGTAACCATGATATATCCGAGCGATTGTGTCGGTTCTGCAGCTTACTGTACCGCCTTCCATATCGGTGTAAAAGGTGCGGAGGAAGAACTTGGAATTATACTCACTGAAGTCAACGGTATCGAAAACGATCCTGTAGCCACAGAGATGCTCCTAAGAGCTGCCGCACAAAACTCAGAACTTGTTTTAACGGCAGGTTACCAGATGGGAGATGTGCTTGCTCGTGTGGCCCCCGAATTTCCTGATGTCAAATTTGCGATTTTTGATGTTGTGCTTGATATTCCAAATGTGGCTTCAGTGAACTATAAATCCAATGAAGGGTCATTTCTGGTCGGAGCGATTGCGGGCTTAAAAACGGAAAGTAACAAGATCGGCTACATCGGAGGTGCAGATGTTGCACTGTTACAAGAATTTGAAGCAGGTTACGTTGCCGGGATTCACGCGGTCAATCCAGAGGCGGAAGTCACTGTAGAATACATTAGCAAAGATGCGACAGGTTTCGGTCAACCGGAAAAAGCGAAGGAACTGGCTTTAGCACAATATGCAAACGGGATAGATGTGATTTACGTGGCTGCTGGTGGCTCCGGTCAAGGGGTGCTTGAAGCAGCACAAGCACAACAAAAGTTTATCATCTGGGTTGATGCCAATGGTAACCATCTTGCGCCAGGCCTTGTCTTGACGAGTATGACAAAAGAGATTCCTGTTTCAGTACAGCGTATCATTCAAGAAACGGCTGAGGGCAATTTTATGGCAGGTATCCGATACTTTGGACTCAAGGATGGTAGTGTCAGTTATGCCGTTGATGAACACAATCAACTGCTGCTTTCGGACGATATCATAGCGACTGTTGAATCGCTGAAAGCAAAAATCATTGCTGGCGAGATTGTTGTTCCCGACACGATTTCTCTCCCGCGCGAGTAATGCCTGACAAGCGTCCGGCATTCTTTAGAATAAAATGGAGAATTTTATGCTTGATCAATACCCCTATCCAGAGTACGAAGGTAGACGGAATATTGTGATTGGAATTTTGGTGTCCTTGCTTACCTGTGGTATCTATGGACTTTATTGGCAATACAAACAGATGGAGACGCTCAATGCTTGGCTGAAGAGAAATGAGTACTCTTTTTGGCCCTGGCTTCTTCTTTCGATAATCACTTGTGGTATTTATAGCATCTATTATGAATATAAAATGGCGAACGGCATTAATACCGTACAAACTGATAATGATTTGGTATTCGATTCAAGCCTACCAATTATCTGTGTTCTGTTAGCGATTTTTGGTTTTGGTATCGCTTCACTTGCCGTTCAGCAGCACCAAATTAACAGACTCTATGGACAAACGCCCAATGTTTAACCATACATTTCTCGCTCGTCTATTTCTTGTTGGATTGGGTGTAATAGGACTTTACACTGTAGTGTCTGAAATATCAACCGAAGATGTTTCGCTGATCCCGTGTATATTCCATTCGTTAACGAAGTTGGCGTGTCCAGGGTGTGGTATGACTCGGGCATGCGTTGCTTTAGTTCAGGGCAAATTCGGTATTGCTTGGTATTACCATCCGTTCTCTTTTTTAGTCGTTGGATTGGCAATTGCGGCAGCATTTTTCCCCGGATGGCTAAAAAATACTTGGACCCGTCATTCACCTGGAACCCGAAATTTGATTGTTATCAGCGGGATTATCCTCTGTTTATCTATCTGGGTAATAAAAATTTATTCGGGGCTTGAATTCTAATAACTTCGTAGAATCGTCCCCTTCGCGCCGACGATCCAACCGGCGTTTTTGTGGAGATGGATGTTCTGCAAGTTATATTGTGCAGGTGTCGGATAACGGCTCCACATATTCCCGCCATCTGTTGTATGGAGGATTAAGCCTTTTTCACCGACTGCCCACCCGCGGTTCTCATCGCGGAACGCCACATCCCTTAAACTTTGATTCACAGGGGTCTTCTGTCGGAGCCATGTCTTTCCACCATCAGTTGTCCCGAGGATGAACCCATTTGTGCCAACAATCCACCCATGGGTCTGATTTGCGAAGTGGACAGCAAATAGCGGTTGCTCGGCGTTGCTTCTCTGGCGAACCCAGCGTTTTCCACCGTCTTGGGTATGGAGTACCTCACCTTCCTCGCCAACAATCCAACCGTGTTCTGGATCAACAAAATGGACGCCCCATAAATGTTTATCTGAAAGCCCCGCGTGGTTTTCCCACCGACTCCCGCCATCTGTTGTGTGGAGGATAGTCCCTGAGCCGCCGACTGCCCAACCTTCGGTCGTAGTCACAAAATACAGGTCCAAGATACCTGGGAGCCTTTTACCTTCGCCGCGTGCTTGGTGTTGTATATTCCAAGAGGTGCCCCCGCTGCCGGTATAATGGACCTTCCCGATGCTTGCGAGCCAACCGTTATTCGGGGTCGTGAAACTCACCTGTGTGAGTGTCTCTTTTGACACTGATGCTGCCGTCCAGTTCATACCACCGTTGGTAGTAGATAGTATTATGCCAGCAGTTCCAACTGCCCATCCGTGTTTCGCATCTACAAAATGTACCCCATAAAGATGTTCACCTGTCCCGCTTTCAATCTGTCGCCACTCAAATTGCACCGAATCTTGGGAACAGCCGAGGTAGACGAGACTTGCACAGAGGATAAAGAGCGCGAGGTAGTTTTTTTTCTGCATTTTGAGCCTCTCAAAATAAATTTTTATTGCATCCATTTTTGAATCGTGATAAACTACATTATATGGAATTTACTGTAGATTGTCAAGTGCTTCTCAGCGGTCAGTAATCGATAGATGGGGTTCCAAACCTCGCCAGCGAAGAATTTTGAGCGAAAATCAGAATTATGGGAGAACGGTTTCCGATTGCTGACAACTGTGTACGATTATATAATAGCAAGTTATAGCAAGTTTCGTGCCGATTTGGATAATACTGCGCTGATAGGACGCTCTACAGAATAGCCACAAAGTTTTGCACAAAATGGGGCATACTTTCGTTCCGAGTTGCACAAAATAGGGCAGTGCTAACGAACCGTTAATGCTGTGGGTTGTCTATCCTCTACAGAGGTTTTCAGTAACTGATACAGATTAATGGAGAACGGAATGACGCTGGAGGCACCACTTAACATTGGAATATCATGTACATCATCGGAATTGATGGGGGCGGAACAGGAACGGTTGGTATCTTGACGACGGAAACAGGACAATGTCTTGCACAAGTGCGGTCGGGCCCCTCAAATTATCACGTCGTTGGTGCGGCGAAAACGCAAACGGTTTTGAAAAGCGTTCTCGAAGCACTTTGTGAAAAAGCAGGCATCCGATCAACAAGTTCTATCCACTTCTGTCTGGGAATGGCAGGCTTGGGGCGTGCCGAGGATAAAAAAATAATAGGCAGGATTTGTGATGAACTCGGCATCAGCGAAAATCGCATCCTGACGCACGATGCACACATTGCCCTCGTTGGTGGTACTGAGAAACAGCAGGGCATCATTGTCATTTCAGGGACAGGTGCTATTGTCTATGGCATCAACGCTGACGGCAAAGAAGCCCGCGCAAGTGGATGGGGGTATCTACTCGGTGATGAAGGGAGCGGTTACGACATCGCCATGAAAGGTCTCCGCGCTGTCGCTCGTGCCGCTGATGGCAGAGGCAGCCCGACCGAATTGACGAACCGAATTCTTAATGCCCTTGAACTGAACGCACCGAGTGACCTCATTCGCTGGGTGCATGCTGCAAGTAGGGATGCCATCGCGCAACTGGCTAAAATTGTATTTGATGCTGCCCGCACAACGGATGGAACGGCAGAACAGATTGTTAGTGAAGCTGCTGAGGAACTCGTCTGTGCTGCAAATAGTGTAATTAAACAGTTGGAATTCGTAGGTGCATTTGATATTGTTCTCAGTGGTGGTAATCTTATCCATCAACCGATGTTTGCCGACGAACTCCATCGAGAGTTCGCGAAGATTGCACCAGAGGCATCAGTGCTACTTCCAAAACATGCGCCCGCGTACGGTGCAGTGTTGGTAGCGCAAACGAGATTATAGCAGAAATGCTCATCAGCGAAGGAACGCATGCAATCCACAACGGAACAGCGAAACCCGAATTCTACTGACATTGATCTGAAATTAACTGCAGAAATCGTTCAGGTTTTTCACGAAGAAGATCAAAAAGCGGTAGCAGCAGTAGTAGCAGAATCCGAGGCAATCGCGCATGCTATTGACCTGTGCGTCGCTGCGTTTCGCGACGGCGGCAGGTTATTTTATGTAGGTGCGGGCACAAGTGGTCGGCTTGGTGTGTTAGATGCTTCCGAATGTCCGCCAACCTTTAGCACGCCTCCTGAAATGGTGCAGGGGATTATTGCTGGGGGTGATGTCGCCTTACGCCGTTCGGTGGAGGGTGAAGAAGACAAACCTGAACGCGGTGCGCATGCTATCCGAGAACGGCAACTTACACCGCGAGACGTGCTTGTCGGGATTGCAAGTAGTGGACGCACACCGTATGTCATCGGGGCTTTGAAGGCAGCACACGCCATCGGCGCAACGACGATGTTTCTTTGCTGTGTTCCGCCTCCCGAACAATTAAAGGGATGGGTAACGCATTTCATCACACCGATTGTCGGACCGGAAATTATCACGGGTTCAACTCGCTTAAAAGCAGGAACTGCCACAAAACTGGTCCTGAACATGCTCACGAGCGTCTCTATGATAAAGCTCGGCAAGGTCTATAACAATCTGATGGTAGATGTGAACGCCTCTAACACGAAACTGGTGGAGCGGAGCATTCGGATTGTTCAAGCCGTCACGGGCGTAGACGCTGCGGCAGCCGAGGCAGCTTTAGGACAGGCGGGTGGTCGATCGAAACTGGCTATCGTAATGCTCGCAAAAGGGTTGAACCGGACAGATGCAAGCACACTATTAGAAAAACATTCTGGATTTCTGAGACAAGTTCTTGATTAAGAGTTAATCTATCCTTGGAAGACGCGCTTTTTAGGCGCGCAATTTATAAGGAGGAACCGATGGGTACCAAAGTTGGGCTAGCCAAAACCGGTAGGCGGCGTTCTAACGTCTTTCAAGCGTTAGACAATATACGTCAGGATCTCACGCCGAAAGTCCGTGAACAGGTACTGTTGAAACCGAATTTTCTCTCCAGCACTAATCAACTCGCTTCGTCGCATGTGGATGTGATGCGGGGCGCGTTGGATTTTCTGTTGAGCACACCACAGCCTCCGAAAGAGGTGATTATCGCTGAAGGCGCGAATGAAAAATTCTCTGGTGAAGCGTTCCAGATTTTCGGTTATGACGCGCTCCAAGCCGAATACGATGTTCCGATCCGGCTTGTCGATTTGCATCAAGAGACCGACTGGGTAGAAACCAGAGTTTTTCTTGCTGGACGTGAGGAAGACACCGTGCGGATGCCCAAGATAGTCTTGGATTGTCCTTGCACCATCTCTGTCGCTATCGCTAAAACGCATGATGCTGGTGTTGTGACCCTTGGTATGAAGAATATGATTATGGGCACCCTCCATAAAGAGGATCGGATTAAAATGCACGGCTACCATAGCCACGCAGACCGAGTACTACCCCGCGAGGCGCAGACCCTTAACATCAACTTACTTCGACTCTCACGCCACCTCAAGCCCGATATCACTATCGTTGATGGCACCGTTGGGCTACAAGGCAATGGACCCGGTGGCACCGATTCTGTTCCACTCGGCATCGCTGTTGTCAGCGGAGATGTGTTTGCGGCTGATGCCGTCACGACAAAAGCGATGGGATTTGAACCGTTGGAGATTGGACTCTTCCATTACGCAAACGAAATGGGTTACGGCACTGCAGATCTGAATAAGATTGACATCGTCGGCCCCGCCGTTGAGACGGTCGCACTATCGTTTAAGCCCCATGAAACGGCTGAACTTCAATTCCAATGGCAAGAAGCGAATCCGGCGGAATATCTCGCTGCTGACTAACAAAAGGAGAATTATGAGACGTTTTTATAGTGCGTTGATTCTGTTTTCACTTATTCTCACGACCCCGGTATCGGCATGGTGGGGCGGCGGACACGATATCATGACACAGGCAGCCGTCAAATCACTGCCCGAAGATATGCCTGAATTTTTCCGTAACGCCGGCAAAATGATCGCCCACTGCTCTTACGACCCTGACCTCTCTAAGGAGCGAGTCACGCCACACGCACGACAAGCTGAGTATGGCGAGCACTATATTGACATAGAATTGTTCGGCGAGCACCCGATTCCAGAAGGACGTGAGGCACATATCCAACTCTGTGCTGAACTCGGATTTAAACCGCGCGAGGTCGGCACCCTCCCGTATGCGTTAGCGGAATGGACGGAACGACTTGCACTCGCGTTTGCTGAGTATCGTAAATGGCCCGACAATCCGATGATACAGAGTAAGTGTTTCGTCTATGCTGGCTTTCTCTCACACTACGCGCAAGATATGTGTCAACCGTTACACTTAACCATTCATTTTGATGGGATTAAGCAACCGGACGGGACACGCCTACATCAGGGTATCCATGAGAAGGTTGATTCAGCAATTGAGCGTTTGGCACTCAAGCCGATGGACCTCGCGAAGGGACAACAGATTGAAGCTGTTGACGATTTGATGCCAGCGATAATAAAGCAGATCAAAGCTGAACACAGTTTCGTAGACGACGTTTACGCACTCGCCGAAGACTGGAAAAATTTGAAAAACCCGACACCTGCTCTGGTTGATTTTACAAATGACCGAGCGCGGGAAGCGGTCCGTTGGACAGCATCGATCTATCTAACTGCGTGGAAATTATCTGAAGACATCAGGCTACCTGGCTGGCTTGACCGCGCAAAAAACGATGAGGAATAGTAATCAGTTGTCAGTTGTCACCGATAACCGACAACTATTAAAAAGGAGAAATAAACTTGTTACAACAGTGGAAACCTGACCCGACTTTTTACCCATCACCCAAGATGGCGATTGAGGCACCTGTTGAAGAGGTCGCTTATGTCGCTGCACCGAGAGATGACGGTAAGCCTGACGCGATGTGTGTCGTTGATCTCAATAAAGCGTCTGATACATACGGACAGATTGTTCATAATCTGGAACTCGGCGTTCGTGACGAAATTCACCATTTCGGTTGGAACGCCTGTAGTGCAGCACTCTGCCCGTACGCACCACACCCCTATATAGAACGCCGTTACCTCGTTGTGCCAGCACTGCGGGGTTCCAGCATCTATATCCTTGATGTGAAAGAGGACCCGAAGGCTCCGAAACTCATTAAAACTTTGGACGCTAATGAAGTTGAAGAGCGTTCTGGATATACCCGTCCGCATACCGTGCATTGTGGACCCGAGGGTATCTATATCAGTGCTTTGGCTACAGCAGGTTCTGAAGAGGGGCCTGGTGGTATATTCCTCATGGACCACTACAACTTCAATATTTTGGGGCAGTGGGAAGTCGAGCGCGGTCCGCAATCCCTCTCTTACGATTTCTGGTGGCACTTGGGGTATGATATTGCTGTTACCAGTGAGTGGGGATACCCTGCAATGATTGAGAACGGTGTGAGCCTTGAAGATTTAGGTGAGCGCAAGTTCGGGCATAAAATTCATATTTGGGATATTCGACACCGGAAGAATATCCAAACGCTGGATTTGGGCGATGACTATCAGATGATCTTAGAGTTACGTCCCGCACACGATCCAACGAAGGCGTATGGGTTCGTCAATGCCGTGTTGAATATGAATGACCTTTCGAGTTCTATCTGGACCTGGTATAAAGATGGAGACGGTTGGGGCATCCAAAAGATTATTGATATTCCGGCACAGGCACCTGAAAATCCAGACGATTTACCTCCGGCATTGAAGGATATTGGCATGATTCCACCGCTTGTCACGGATCACATCCTCTCGTTGGATGACAAATTCCTGTACGTTTCCTGTTGGGGGACCGGAGAGATGTTGCAATACGACGTATCTGATCCGTTCAATCCGAAGCATACAGGGACTCTCGAAATAGGTGGAATTACAAAATCACATCCGCACCCGGCCGCTGGACCTGTCAGTGGTGGTCCGCAGATGGTTGAATTGAGTCGGGATGGCAAGCGTCTCTACTTCACCAATTCCCTCTACGTTGCATGGGATAATCAGTTCTATCCGGATGGCGCAAATGGATGGATGGTGAAGGCAGATGTCAACCCCGATGGTGGTGTCGAATTTGATTCTGACTTCTTCGTGGACTTCGGTGAGAGTCGCGCCCATCAAATTCGGTTGCAAGGTGGCGATAGTTCTTCTGACACTTTTTGCTATCCGTAGGAATTTCATAGGGGTTGGGCATGTCATACAAGGACTGGATTTAGTCTATCTCCAGACTAAGTCCCCCAATCCTTATTGTCAAAAAATATTTAATGTTTCTATATCCAGAAAGGCGTTTTTATGGATACCATTTCATGGTGGGGCATGCTCGGTCTCGGAGCATTTCACGGTATTAATCCGGGGATGGGTTGGCTTTTTGCGGTTGCTTTAGGCATGCAGGAAAAACGGAGAAGGGCTGTTATCGGTGCCCTTTTTCCAATGGCACTCGGACACGCGATATCCATTGCTGTCGTTGTATTCGTTATCGCCTTAGCACAACGGCAGCTGCCGGAGGGTGTGCTTCGCATCGCTTGTGCAACTGTGTTGTTTGGTTTTGGCGTGTACAAATTTTTTAGTGCTCGACATCCGAAATGGGTCGGCATGCGTGTTAACTTCAAGGACTTAACGATCTGGTCCTTTCTGATGGCTTCCGCGCACGGTGCAGGTTTGATGCTGGCACCGCTTTTGTTGCGGATGCCTGCTGCCGCGGCTTCTGGCCACATGCACCACGCACCCGCAAGCATGACAGATAACACAGTGATGTTACTGTCTGCCGTTGGGGTACATACCCTCAGTTTTTTCCTTGTGATGGGGGTTGTGGCGGTTATCGTCTATGAAGTGGTAGGACTTGCGCTGCTCCGCAAGGCGTGGTTTAATCTGGATCTGTTGTGGTCTATCGCTTTGATGATTGCTGGTATTGTTACCCTTTTCTTGAAGCATTAGGAAAAACAGAGTGTTTTCCTAAGCACTCTATTTTTCTAAAATTCTTTCAAAAATCACAATTACTGCAGTTGATTCGCCCATAACCGCTGCCGGTTGGATAATCTCACAAAGCCGCCAGCCTTCCTTTCCTTCACGATTAAGGGTACTCTCAAGGTCAGGTATTTTTCTGGACTTAAATCCAAACCTTTTCTGGCTAATTCTTATGGTCTTATATTCGTATTTAGTCATTACAATACCTCATTTTCTAACACAGAGAATATCTACGAAAACTTGACGCTATGGCAATTGTCTTTTTATACATTGACTTTATACTTCAAATCATTAGCTTCATCACCTGTTATGCCGCGAAACCCCCAACAATAACGTTGACTTTGGAAATCAACGGAGCGAGGTCTTCAAAACGGTTACTCTCAGCTTCCAACAATATAATCCCAATCTTAATTTCACTCAGGTTTTGTTGATGGGGAATACCTTGATCCATTGTAATAAAAGCGTCAAACTCATTCGCTGCAATTCTCAACAGTTCACCATTCTCTTTTCCATGCCAACCGCGATATCTTACTGTAACGACTTCTATGTTGTTTCCAAATAATTCTCGCAGCTGATGCGGTAGATTTTCGTCAAGCAACACGCGCATCAGCAACCTCTAATGTCATCTCAAGGTACGCGACAGCCTGTTCTTGAGATACTGTCGGAAAGTCATCAAGGAACTTATTGAGTGAGTCACCTGCCGTTAGATGTTGAATCAAAATCTCAACAGGTACACGAGTACCTGTGAAAACTAATGCGCCATTCATCACTTTTGGGTTGCGCGAAACGATCTGTTCTTTTTTCATTGGTGAACCTCCCTGAAAAAGGTTATATGAAATCTACGTCAGAGGACTTTCAACGCTGCCTCATACTTGTCTTTAACGAAGTCTTGGACATCCTCTCGTAACTTCTGCCAACTCCTTTGGAGTTTTGTTTTAACCCATGTCTGACCTTCATCAATTCCCATGTCGTGGTGAATGTACGCCAAGTATAAAAGGGAAGGAACGTGTTCAATATGAGACATAGCATCGGCATTCGCAAGACACGCACCTTCCACACTCCGATATTCAACTCTGATGCTTGCTCGATGTGTTGCGGTGGAATTGCGCTGTTAGCACGACTCGTTTTCAACAGCATTAAGCATACCACAAAACTGAAGTCCAAACAATTGAAAGTTACGTCTTTGACAGAGCCATTCAGTTTTCTGAGTGTGTTATCAAGAATAGGTCTGCGCTGCTATCCACATGTATCGGGGTTACAAACCCCTCCTACAAGAGTCATTGGTGGCAATTGAATGGTTCTCTGCGTCTCTGAAACGAAAGGTTTGCTTTTTTTTCCCAACTATGCTATAATTTTTTCGGTCTACACAAGACTTTGATTCGTCTTCTTAATATGGGCTTGAAAACAACGCCCTTAAATTAAACTATCCAGCTGCACCCAGAAGGAGAACCTTATTTGATGAACCTATATGGAGCAACGTATGACAGAATACAACTGCTTCGCCATGTCGGAGATATATCGCAAATCGCCCATGCGAAGATGTATCAAC
Source organism: Candidatus Poribacteria bacterium (assembly GCA_009845545.1). Classification (GTDB taxonomy): domain Bacteria; phylum Poribacteria; class WGA-4E; order WGA-4E; family WGA-3G; genus WGA-3G. Next base: position 3,358 of record VXZK01000097.1, on the reverse strand, counting down.
TCACAGATGGCAATGAAAAAGGTGTTGACGCAATTGATTTCCGAACCGGTAGCGGCTTAAATTTTACCGTGTTACCGAGCCGTGGGTTAGATGTCTCTTATGCCGAATATCAGGGGATTCCACTCTGTTGGCGTTCAAGTACAGGCGATGTCAACCCGGCGCATTATGAACCGGGTGGACTCGGTTGGCTACGCAGCTTCTACGGCGGTTTACTAACAACTTGTGGGATGCGGCAAGTCGGTGTACCGAACGAAGATGATGATGAAGCGTTAGGACTTCACGGAAGGGTGTCGCACATCCCTGCAAAAAACGTTTGGGTCGACAGTCGGTGGGAAGGACAACGCTATATGCTATGGGCGCAGGGCAAGGTTAAAGAGACCGCCGCTTTGGGTGAAAACCTCTCGCGCACTCGCAGGATCTGGACAGAACTCGGATCGCGTACGTTGCACATTGAAGATATTGTTGAAAATTTGGGATACCAAGATTCACCACACATGTACCTTTTCCATATTAATGTCGGATTTCCGATTCTCACGCAAGACAGCGAACTCCTTGCTCCCTCCTCACAAGTCACACCGCGAGATGAACAGGCTGCAGCAAACTTAAATAATTATAACCTCTGCGAACCGCCAACCGTTGATTTTCAAGAACAGGCTTTCTATCACGAAATGGAACCAGATGTTGATAACCACATCCATGTCGCATTGGTAAACCGAAGATTTAATAATGGACAAGGCATTGGCGTATCCGTGCGCTATCACAAGACGCAGTTCCCAAATTTTGTCCAGTGGAAAATGTGTGGTGAAGGCACTTATGTTTTTGGTTTGGAGCCTTCAAACTGTGGTGTAGAAGGTAGAGCGAAGGAGCGCGAACGCGGCACGTTACAGTATATTGAACCCGGTGGTCGTAGACACTATGAAGTCGAAATTGGTGTACTTACCTCCAATGCAGAGATTGATGCACTCGAAGAAAAAATCGCACAAACCCAAAATTGATGATACCATTCTCGTAGGCATATACCGTTAGGCTGCCCTACGACTCAGGAGAAATTAAAATGAAAAAATGTTTGTCTTTACCCCTTATCGCGTTAGCACTTCTCACAATGTGCATATGCATTGGCTGTGGCGCGAAAGAAGTACCTCCAACTACTACTTCAGCAGCTGTCGAATCGGCACCGGTACAGGAATCGCAAGAAATGGGCGAACTCCCTCAACCTGCGGAAGAAACGTCAGAACACGAACCCGAAGCGGAACACGAATCTGCAGAAGAAGCATCAGAACATGAGGCTGCGGAAGAAACGTCAGAACATGAATCCGAAGAGGGACACGAGGCTGCGGAAAAAGCGTCAGAACACGAATCTGCAGAAGCAACGTTAGAACACGAGACTGCATCAGAACATGAGGCTGCGGAAGAAACGTCAGAACATGAATCCGAAGAGGGACATGAATCTGCAGAAGAAACGTTAGCGCATGAATCCGAAGAGAAAGCGTCAGAACACGAGCCTGAAGCGGAAACCCCCCATGAAACTGAATCTGAAATGGTGGAGATTCCAAGCGGTAGTGTCCTACATCTGATTCCCAAACAGACGATGGGACTTATCTATTGTCCGAGTTTGCTTGAGTTGGATTATCGGATTAATACATTAGTGACAGACTTGATTCCGACAGATGAAGACCCAGAAATCCTCGCCAAAATCTTAGCCGACAGCTTTGGGGCTGGCTTTGAAAGTCTCGCGGAGTTAGAGGAAATCGGGCTTGACTTGAACCAAGACTTTGCGGTTTTCATGACCTCCATGAACCCACCCGGTCTCTCCGCCCTCGTTCATTTAACAGACCCTGCAGCCATGAAACAGGTAATTGACGCTGAAAGCGCAGGAAGTGCTCCGATTGAATATAACGGCATAACCTATTGGAACGCAAGTGGCGGGGGCGGCAGTTTCGCTCTTTTAGACAATATTTTGGTCTTTTCCCGGTTCGCTGAAGTATGTAAAAGTGTTATTGATACTTATAAGGCGACCCAGCCGTCTGTCACAGCCAATCCAAATTACACTTCATTTCTCACTGATATTGTAGAGGGCGACGCGCAGGTAGCAGCGCATTTTAATCTCGAATCCATTGCCCCGCTCCTGACGGCTTCGATTCAGGAAGAATCGGAATCAATGCAAGATGGTCTTGAAAGCGATGCTGCCGCTATGGCATTCGCGCCCTTCGTTACGTCTATGTTGGATTCAGTCGCAAACGTAATTGAGCAGTTGGAATCTCTAAGCGCGACGCTTGAAGTGAAGGGTACCGATGTACAACTTGCCCCGTCCGTAAAATTCAAGGACAATAGCGAGATTCAGCAATCCTTGGAAGAGATGATACCTGACGATTTGGCAGTTCTCAATGATCTACCAAATCTCGCCTTTGTGAACGGTGCCTTTCAGGGTAATACAGAATTGTTGCTTGATATGAATATGTTTTCGCTAAAAATGTTTTCAGCAGGTTCTCCAGAGCGGCAAGAGCAACTGGAAGCACTCACCGAGCAGATGGCAACTTTTTATCAATCTCTCGCCGACGAGTGGGGATTCACCGTCAATTTTGGCGATAGTATTATCCCTGATTATCTCATTGTTTATGAGATGACGGATAAACAACTGGCGGAAACTTACATGAATGACATGTTTCTTGAACAACTCCGCAACACCATGCAGGTCATGCGCGGAATGATTGGAGATATGCCACAATTGGCGATATATGATGGTGCTCACGCTGGTCAACCGCTGATGCACAACGACGTTGAGATAAAAAGTTTCGTTTTCCCGAATTTCGGTTCAATTTTTGGTGAGATGCCGCCTGAAGCTGGTGCGATGATGCCTCAGGAATGGCACTGGTACTATGCCTTTCATGAAGACCAACTGTTTTTTGCTATAGGCGGTTCTGATCTGATTAAAGCAGCATTGGATAGGAAATTTGGGATAGGGGACAGCCTTTCTGAAAATGCGAGTTATCAGAAACTGACGGGCACGTTGGGGACAGACAACAACCTGCTTTTGGCACTGTCACCGATGACTATGGTTAAGGGTCTGATGCCTATTGTTGCGAAAGCGGATCCGAATGCTGGTGCAGCCATGCAAATGTTCGCGGGAATGTTTATGAATGTGCCTGAGACTTACAGCATCGGTTTTTCTGCGAAAGTCCAAGAGGGCGGAGTCGGTGCAAAGCTGCTGCTCACCCTCGGTGACTTCAAACAAGCTGTCCAAATGATTCTGATGATGCAGAATATGGGACAGATGCAATAGAATAGATCGACTGATATTTATCCAATGTATCAAGAAGTGAGTAATCATCAATGGATCGTAGGTATAGCAATATGAAAA
>VXZK01000278.1 GCA_009845545.1 Candidatus Poribacteria bacterium | reverse complement strand
CTATAACTTTAGGATATTTACCCTATTTAATCAATCAATTTTGGCGAAGGTATTGGATATAGTATCATAATATAAACTTAAAAAGCAATAAAATATTTGTCAAGCACGGAAAGATAATTCGGTCTCACACCTTTTTACTCTTAATCGGTGCTGTTGAGAACCGCACCATAGGTGTCAATTTAGGGAGTTTTCGCAGTTTTGTAACAGTCTTTCTACAAATGCTGCAGAAACACCCTATCAAAAACCCCCTACGGGGCTTGGCTTTATGGTGTTGATGCCTTCTACACAGATGCCGTCCCTCCGGGACTCAAGAGAATATCGCTGCATACAAGGTTTGCGTCTAAGGTCCGGTTCGGTTGCAAACCGAACCTACCGGACCTGGGTCCCCGGGCGGTTATTTTTTCTAAAATTGACACTTATGGTGCTGTTGAGAACCGCACCCTACGGATTTTGGGAAAGCATGACAACAATGAAAGAACGAGGTGTGATGGTTTTCTCGGATGAGTCTGACAAGATCATCCTATAAACCCTTGAATCTTGTAAATCTCCTTCTCCAGTACCGTTTGGGGACCCTGGTTCTGAACAATTACACCGAGCATTACTGATAGAAACACATTTTCCACTTGCATTGCAAACCGATTTCGTCTAAACTCTTATGGCAATTCCATTTTTGTTATGAGAGGAGAACAGTATGACGATTCGAGTCGGTATTGTGGGAACGGGTGGTATTTCGCGGGCGCACCATAGGTCTTACACGGCAGTTGGCGGTTTTGAGATCGTCGCGGTGTGCGACATCATCAAAAGTAAAGCAAACGAAGCTGCCGATCAGTGGGGTGTCCCAAGAAAACACGTCTTCACAAGTTATAACAAAATGCTGGAGATGGACGAAATTGATACAGTCAGTGTCTGCACTTACAACCAAGGCCATCGCCGTCCGACAGTGGCAGCCTTGAATGCTGGCAAACACGTCTTTTGTGAGAAGCCGATGGCGGCAACGCTCCCAGATGCGACTGCAATGGTGCGCGCAGCGAAAGCGTCCGGCAAAATTCTGCAGATTGGTCTCCATAGCACATTTAATCCGAGACTCCAATTCGCGAAGAAGGTGATTGATACAGGACTGCTCGGCGACATCTACTACTCCGAATCCAGCGGAGGCAGACGCCGCGGGAACCCTGGGCGTACGTTCATCTACAAAAGGACAGCGGGTGCCGGTGCGATTGTAGACATCGGCGTCTATAATATGCACAATTCGCTATATGCGATGGGGTACCCGAAACCGGTGCGCGTCTCTGCGATTACCGAGGATTATATCTCACAGCAGGATCCGAGATTTAAGGGGATCATGGACGTTGAAGAGTTCGGTGTCGCGTGGGTGCGCTTTGAAGATGGTGGCGTGATGGTGTTCAAAATCTCTTGGGCGATTCACCAAGACTCGCTCGGTCCGAGTTTCTGTCTCGGTAAAGAAGCGGGTATCTCTCTGGGCGGTCCTACCGTGTATGCCGATGCTTATACAGATGAACTCAAGAAACTGGTCAAATCCGAAGGACTCACAGCGGAAACGAATCCCCCGGAGGGGATGACGACGATTCAGTTCTCCGGGTTTCCAGAGGTCAATGTGTGGGAAGCACAAATGACGGCGTTCCGTGAAGCCGTCAAAGCAGATGCACCGTCGCCGATACCGCCAGAGGGTGTCCTCCTCACGAATGTAATTATGGACGGTATTTTCCGTTCGCACGAAGCGGGGAAAGAAGTTGCAGTGCGGGTGCCAGAGGTTGAATAGCCGTCGGTTGCCATCAGCAATCAGTTGTCAGCAAAGCGGATATATTTTAGGATCTACATATTTTTACTCTTCACCATAAGTTTACTATGAGGAGATAAGCGCATGACTGTCAAGGTTGGTATTATTGGTACAGGTGGTATTTCACGCGCACACCGGAGTACTTATGAGAAAGTCGGTGGTTTTGAAATCGTTGCGGTGTGCGACATTATCAAAAGTAAGGCGAACCAAGCTGCTGATGAGTGGGGTGTCCCAAGAAAGAACGCTTTTTCAAGTTACAACAAGATGCTTGAAATGGAGGAACTTGATGGTGTGAGTGTCTGCACTTACAACCAGGGGCATCGGCGACCGACAGTTGCAGCCTTGAACGCCGGTAAACACGTCCTCTGTGAAAAGCCGATGGCAGCGACGCTTTCCGATGCGACCGCAATGGTGCGCGCAGCGAAGGCATCCGGCAAAATTTTGCAAATCGGTCTGAATCCGACGTTCAGTCCGAGACTCCAATTCCTAAGAAAGGCGTATGACGCGGGGTTATTCGGCGATATCTACTACTCCGAATCCGCAGGGTGCAGGCGCCGCGGGAACCCTGGACATACGTTCATCTATAAGAAGACAGCGGGGGCGGGAGCAACCGTTGATATCGGTGTTTATAACATGCACGCTTCCCTGTATGCGATGGGGTATCCGAAACCGGTGCGCGTCTCTGCGATTACCGAGGACTATATCTCGCAGCAGGATCCGAGGTTCAGGGATATTATGGATGTTGAAGAGTTCGGTGCGGCGTGGGTGCGCTTTGAGAATGGCGGTGTGATGGTGTTCAAAATCTCTTGGGCAGTGCATCAGGACTCGCTCGGCGGCAACTTTCATCTTGGGACAAAAGCGGGTTTCTCGTTGAGTGGACCGGTGATTTACGCTGATGCGTATGCGGGTGATCTCAAGAAGTTTGTCGAATCGGAAGGCTTAACAGCGGAACCGAATCCACCAGAAGGGATGACAACGATCCAGTTCTCAGGATTCCCAGCGGAAGATAACTGGGCGGCGCAGATGATAGCGTTCCGAGAGGCCGTCAAAGCAGATGCACCGGCGCCGATACCACCGGAGGGTGTCTTACTGACAAACGTGATTATGGACGGTATTTTCCGTTCACATGCAGCGGGTAAAGAGGTCGCGGTGCGGGTGCCGGAAGTTGAATAGCCATCAGGATATCAGTAGTTGGTAGGCGGGGTTTGTAACCCCGCCTTTTTCGCGTATGCCTCCAATCTGAGGTACGGTTGGAATGCAGATCGCATTTGGTCGCGTACGCCGCAAAAACTTGCCAGCGAAGAAGAGGTAATCATTGGATTTAGAAGACGTGCTATGCGGAGCGGATGCCGTATATCCACGCCTTTTTTCCGCGGACATCGACTGTTAACCGTTGCCGGACATCGAGAAAAGGCAGGCGATGCAGTTCGTCATCAAGAAGTGTGCGTTGAGAAGTGAGGAGTACCATCCGCCCTTTTGGTTTCAGGACGCGTGCATATTCCTTGAGGCAATGCCGGTAGAGGTTCGTCAACTGCGATAGATTTCCAACAGTCTCGCCGAATGGAAGATTACAGACGATTTTATCGACTGCGTTGGACTGTAGTGGCAAACTGCGTGCATCCCAATGGAAGAATTGGCGCGGTTGATGTTGCCTACCGAAATTTTCCACAGTCGCGTCTAATGCTTCTGTGGAGACATCGCCACCGATAAGATAACGGTAACGATTCGTGAGTGCACGTTCTAACAGGATAGTGCCAGCACCGCACATCGCATCCAAAAAGACATCGTTTGGGTGTGGACGCGAGAGGCGTACCATGCTATACGCCAACGTCGGTTTGAGGGATGCCGGGATATGTGCGTGTTTGTAGGGACGTTGCGCCATATCGTTTCCTGAGAGCTTGACACTGATATAGCCGTCGTCGCCATGGACTTCCGCCCAGACATCCAGTGCAGAGTTCGCCGATGTCAGATACCAACCGCGTTTCAACAGTGCTTGTTCTACGACGCGCTGGAGGTCGATGCGTCGGAAGTTGCGTTTTCCTGAGAGTCGGCTCGTTACTCGGAACGGCATCCGCTTATGGACACGGATCCCCACCTGCCGACAGCATTCAAACGTCTCCTTGAAATTGAAGCGCGCGACTGAAGCGGTCAACGCCGCTAAGGAGCTGCGTGAACGGGTCATCTTTGGCAGCTGCTTCAAGATGAGAAAGAGATGCTCGGCTGTGCGTAGTGATAGCAAGTCTCTTGGGTTACCGGTGTATTGGAAGATAAGTCGTTGTGGTTTGCGTTCCAGGATTTTCAGATGTCCTGTCTCGCCAAAGCGTTCTGATAATTCTTCGCGCGCGAGGTTTTCTAATCCCGCGCTTACAATGATGGAATAAAGCATGGTTTTTTAATAGTTTTCAGTTGTCAGTAGGTACGCTTTCCAAGAGCGGGTATGGACTTCAGTTTCAAACCGCACCTATCAGGTGTGGGATTATGAATCGTTCCTTTCGGGCCAATTTAGGTGGCGGTGTAGGAAACTGAAGGTCCCAGCAGAATTAATCTGATGCCCGCCGTCAAAGAATTCTATCTCCGTTCTGTCAGCAATGCCCAATCGGACGTAAAGCCTTCGGACGACTGCAAACTCGTGTGCGACCCACTCATCAGGAGCAACGCCGTCGTCGTGTCCACGCTCCACCATAAACGGACGCGGCGCGATCAGGCCTGCCATTTCGCCGTAGTTGAATGTGTTTCCTAAATCGAACTCCGGCATCTCATATTCGCCTGTGAACATATAACTGTATCGAGAATCGAAGGTCGCATTTTTGACGATCCATTCGTTGAAATCAGCGGAACAGATTGAGCAGGCGTATCGATCCAGCAGTGCCGGAACACGCATCGCTGTCTTGCCACCATAAGATAATCCATAAAATCCGAGCCGGTCTGCGTCAACGAAAGGCAGTTCCGCCAACCAGTCGAGTGTCCGTTCATGTTGACGGACGATCAACGAAAAGAGCGACCATTTTATCGGGTTTGCCTTGCGCTGGATGACGCGGAACGCATCTTGACCGATGTAGGGGTTCTGCGGCGCATAGGTAATAAACCCTCTGTCCGCGAGCTGTGCAGCGTAGGAGTGATAGACAGATTCAATCTTCGGATCAGCGGTATCTTGCGGTCTTCCCTCTAAGCCGTGCTGACAGACGACAACCGGGCGTTGTTCACCCGGCCGTAGGTCGTTTGGCAGGAGTAAGATGCCGTAAGCGAAAACGCCCTTCCAGACATCAAGGACGACCTCGTAGCCTTTCCAACACGGTTCGTCATAGATGAGCCGAGTCCGTGGGTTGGCAGACACATCAGGCGGTGGACACCTCCCGATCACATCATCCCAGAAATAGGTTTTGGCACTCTTACATGTCTCCTCCCATCGTGCAAGCGAAGTCATATCGGTTTTGTCCCAGAAGAACTGTTGCCGGCGTGATGCTGCTTCGCGTAAAAAGCGTTGTGTCAGATTCACCAGTTGCATAAACTGCCGTTTTTGCCGAGCTTCGTAATCAAAATCGTCAATTGTCATTGAAGCGGTAGCGTGGTATCCGTCAATATGTCCATTTTCAACATTGAGTCCGGCAAGCAGTCCGGTTAACGTCTCTTGAGAACCCGGCAACCTATCCTCGGTAGAAACGAAGTGCAAGGCATTATCACTGCCAAGTTGCTGATAAAAATTGTGTGCGCGATCAAACTCTGCCTTGGCAGAATTCACTGGTGGTGAGACGAGTTGTCCGGGAGCAGCACCGCCGCGTCCATCGCGAATTGGTGGGGGCCCAGCGACTTCAGGTCCACGACTCGCTTCAATAATCAACGAACGTGGTGCGATGAGACTTGCGATTTCGGCATCACCAAATTCGTGTAGCAGCCCCCATACATTCCGATAAATCGGTTCCCGCCATACTTCCTGTCGCGATTGAAAATATCCGCTAACAGCTGTTGCCTGAATCCGTGTATCAACCGCTGCGCTGTAGAGGGCAATGAGTCCACCTTCACCGTAGCCGATCACACCGATCGGTACGTCGGAGAGAGACATCCAATCCACTAACGACAGGACCTTTTGGACTTCATATCCGATGATATGCCTTCCGAGTTGATACGCCATCCGATAGATAAATTCACGATGCGGTTGATTCGTCTTCGTGCCAATCGTCGGGTTCGCGGAATAGGTATCGTCGCGGTTGATAAGAAGTGGGACGACGACCCGACATCCTGCTTTTGCTAAACGTCTCGCAAACTGCGCATTCGCTGGCAACTCGTCTGTTATCCCTGCTACTATCTCCGGTGTCCAGTCGGCATCGGGGAGCGCAACGACCTGTGCAATAACCGGGACGTTGTGCTTCGGTTCCAAAAGCAGTCCTTCGCCTTCTACCTCGTGAAACACCTGCCAACGGACGCGGGATACAGTATAATTCTCATCTGCCGCGATCTGCGTGGCATCTTTTGTCGTGGCGACGTAGTTCAGCACCTCAATCGGGCACCGTTTATCAAGGCACCCAATCTGCTTTCTCAACCTTTCGCGATTCGGTTCCACGGATTCAACGTAGGCTTCGTGCGAACTATAGTCGCGATGCCACAACGTTTCCCGTTTTTCAAGGGAATCCGCCACCGCGTCGCTAACATAGCCGTCAAGCACCTCAACCATCTGTGCGGCGAGGTCTCCTTCTGCTGTCAGCGGGTTTGTTCCGTGTAATGCTTGTGCCGTGTCGTTTGACATGCGAACTCCTTTGTGGATAGCCGTTAGCCGTCAGTCATCAGCAGTCAGTTATAAGTATTCCGTTATCATTTTCAAATAACGCCGTCTTGTTTCAACTTTGCCACTTCGTCTGGAGACATTTTCAATATGCTTGTCAGGATCTCGGTTGTGTGTTCACCGAGACTCGGTGCGGGTGCGTCTACGTTCCCCGGTGTTTCCGACAGTTTGATCGGCACCCCCGGTACTTCAACTGTGCCTGTGATCTGGTGAGCGACATGGGTAATCATCTCTCGTGCTTGTACCTGTGGATGGCTTACCACTTTGTCCATCGCGTTAATAGGACCGCACGGCACACCTATTGCTCCGAGTGCATCGATCCAATTATCGGTTGTCCGTTCCGACATAATATCCGAAAGTATCGGAAACAGTTCCGCGTGATTTTCCGTCCGATCGGCGTTTGTTCGGAAGCGTTCATCCGAGATGAGATCCTGCCGATTGACATGCTCACAGAACTTTGCCCAGAGCGTATCGTTTCCGAGCGCGATGATAACGTGTCCATCCGCCGAGGCGAACGCTTCAAACGGCGTAATCACCGGATGTCTCGCACCGAGGGGTTTTGGTGCCTCGCCTGTGGCAAAATAACGGACAACAGCGTTTTCCAGAACAGCGACGAGGCTATCTAACATCGCAACATCAACAAATTGTCCTTTCCCTGTTTGGTTGCGGTGATGTAAAGCAGAAAGAACACCGATTGTCGTAAAAAGCGCTGCGGCGATGTCGCTGATAGAGGTGCCGACACGTACTGGCGGTCCCTCCGGTGCGCCGGTGATGCTGATGATCCCGCCCATGCCTTGGATAATCATATCGTAAGCACCTTGTTGGGCATAAGGACCGGTCTGTCCAAAACCGGAACACGCTGCGTAAATCAGCGATGGGTGTTCGGTTTTCAAGGTGTCGTAATCCAGTCCCAATTTTTTCATCGTTCCGGGTCGGAAATTCTCCACGACAATATCGGTATATGCTAACAACTGTTTGAATATTGCTTGTCCACGTTCGGTTTTAAGGTTGAGCGTGACGCTCCGTTTCCCACGATTCACGCTCATGAAGTAGAGGCTAAACCCGTTTTTGAAGGGACCGAAATTGCGTGATTCGTCCCCTGTGCCGGGTTGTTCAATTTTGATTACCTCTGCGCCGAGGTCGCCGAGTAACATTGTTGCGTAGGGACCGGCGAGGACCCGCGTCAAATCTAAGACCTTTATGCCGTCCAGTGGACCTGGCATTTGTCGTTTCTCCTGTGTGATTCAGTAAGTTCAATTAAATGACATTTGAAAAAGGGATCGCGAGTAAAACTCGCTCCTACAAAATAGAATAGAAGGGATTTACAGTTCTTCACCAACAATGAGACGATACGCCTCTCGGTATTTCTCGCTTGTCTTGGAGATAACATCCTCTGGTAACTCAGGCGCAGGCGGTTGTTTGTTCCAACCGATTTCCGAGAGGTAGTCCCTGACGAACTGCTTATCGAAACTCTGCTGCGGTTTACCGGGTTCGTAGAGGTCCGCGGGCCAGAAACGGGAGGAGTCCGGTGTGAAGACTTCATCAATAACAATCAGTTTTCCATCACGTTGCCCGAATTCAAATTTGGTATCACAGAGGATAATCCCAGCTTTCTCGGCGTGTTGACTGGCAGCTTTGAAGAGATCAAAACTAACATTAATCAGTTGATCTGTTAATTCACTGCCGACTTCGTTACGCATCTCCTCGATGGAAATGGGTTCGTCATGCTCACCTTGTTCTGCCTTAGTTGTAGGTGTGAACAGGAGTTCCGGGAGCTGCTCGGATTCTCGCAGTCCATCCGGAAGTTTCTGCCCACAGATTTCTCCGGTTTTCTGATAGGAGGACCAACCGGAACCGGCGAGATACCCGCGGACGACGCATTCAACATCAACGCGATCCGCTTTCCGGACGAGCATGGAACGTCCCTTTAAGAGTTCCGCATCCGGTTGTAAGGCATCGGGATAATCTTCAACTTCTGTCGTAATGAGATGATTGTCAGCAACGGATCCGGTGTAATCAAACCAGAATTTGGACAGACCCGTTAAGACCTTCCCCTTATCAGGGATACCGTTCGGCAAAACAACATCAAAGGCGGATATCCGATCAGTGGATACGATCAAGAGTTCGTCTCCGAGGTCGTAGAGGTCGCGCACCTTCCCGCTATGGGCAGGGGTTAAATGGGTTAACTTTGTAGATGTTATAACGTTTTGAGACATATCTTTCTCCTTTAATAGCCGTCAGCCATCAGTAGTTGGGAACCGTCAGTTTTATTCGTTCAATAGGTTTTGTAGGGCAATAGCAGTCCTATGTGTCGTATCAATTTGAAGTGCCTTATTAATCTCTACCGCTGTGGATTGATCTTCGCCGAGATAGTAGTAACACGAAGCCTTCAAGGCATAAAGGTCGGCTTTGGAGCGATAATCGTGCCGAAAGAGGTATTCGGCATCGCCTTGGAGTGCGTTATCAATTGCCCGGATAGCAGACCTGAAATCGGTGGTATCTTTGTTCCGCAAGTAGAGAAGGTTTGCAAGCCCAACCCAAGCATCCGCATTCGAGGCATCAAGTTGAACGGCGTTCTGGAAGGCTTCCTGTGCTAAAGGCGGATTCAACGATAAACTGAGATGGCTCCACCCGACACCGTTATGTGCATCGGCAAGTGCTTCATCGAAGTTGATTGCACGCTCAAAACTGAGCAAAGCCTGCGGGTAGTCACCTGATTCGTAGAAACGCCAGCCCTGTGCTGTATAATTGACCGCGCTTGGTGTATTGGGGTCGGAATCACTGGAACAGCCGTTCAGTATAGTCAGTCCAGCAAGTATGGCAGCAATCAGCATCATCAAGTACGGAACCGTCAGTGCTGAAAAGGCAATGTAAAATGTAGTTTTGAATCTAACAGGATGCATAGCGTATTTTCCTATACAATGCACGTTTCAACTTCATCAAGAGACGCAGAACACATTCCGGGTTACAATCCCTCCCACAAGCAGAAAAAATATTGTGTCTGTATTTTATTCGGATTTGAGTGTGCTTAAAAGTGGACTTCGGAGTGCCCCAGCAACTGCAATTGCATTTGCAATTATACCGAAACCGAAGATGAAAAGCAAGGTAATTGTGAGAGATACCCACGGAAAAGAGGGAAGATGCCCTTGAGAACCAAGAATTGCCACGAGTCCGGCGACAATTCCGATTAGCATCCCGACCGCGAGTAGGAAACAACTTTCGAGGAACAGCATCCGCGAGAGTAGCTGCCGTCGGAAACCGAAGGCGCGTAAAGTTGCCAATTCGCCGCGACGTTCAATGATATTTCTAAAGAGTATCAGTGCCAATCCAAAAGTGCCGAGGAGCACACCTAAACCACCGAGGCTTTGGAAGGTGGAAATATAAGTGTTTTCAACGGCGCGATAACTTGCTAACCGTGCCGATGCCGATGTCAGGTCAAAACCGTAATCGCCTAAGGTCTTCTCTAAGACCTGCGCGATTTCTTCTCGCAATTCAGGAGGCGTTTTGATAAGGAAAAACTGGTATCCGCTTTGGCTTGGAAAATATTTCGTGAAGTTGGACTCGGAGATGATCAGTTGGCTCTGGAAAAGGCTGTTCTCAATTGTCTCAAGCTCCAGCCTGAGCGGTTTGCCAAATTCATCTTGAACGATAAAATCATCGTCTGGGTTGTGATGTAGAATCCAACGGAGTGACTTCATATCACCCATAGCGGGAGCTCTACCCCCTTCAGGTTGAACAACTCTTATTTGACTCCAAGGATATCCGTCCAGCATGGCATTGGGTGCCCCCAAAATTTGCGGTTTCTGCGGCTGGTAGAGATTAAGGCAACTCACATCTTCACCCGGAAGGACGCGAAATGGAAATATCTCTGATTTGCTAAGGAGTTCCGAGTGCGTCTCAGAAAAACCGAGTTCAAATCTACCTTCCGGTGTACCCAAACTGTGGTGTAGCGGAAGCGCGGACTCAGCAACAAAAGCATACTCCGTTTCTGGCGGGACATCGTGGCGATGCGCACCCACTGCGACGATGATACAACACGCTAAACTGATGGTTTTAACGGAAGTTGTACTGCGGCCCGGTTGGCGTGCCGCATTTTTGAGGGCAAACCGCATCCGATTCAACCGTCTTGGGACTCGCGGTGACTTTAACCAACTATCAAAGGCATTCCACCCGACACCAATAATGGTCAAAGTGAGTAATAAAAAATCAATGATAGGGTCTACAATCCAAGTGCCGAAGGTATCAATAAACCATTTGTCAAAGAAAAAGAAAAAGACAATTATTAGGACAACTACAAGCGTTGCCCCGACCTTCCTCACGATTGCCAACTTCGCAGAAAATTCAGTCTGTTTAGTTTGCTGTGTGCGTGTTATCTCAGCAAAATTGGTTTCACCGGCAAGGAGTGCCGTTGTGGGTGTTTGTCCTAATTGCTGAACAGTCAAACGGATAGAGACCAACACAACAGCCAGCGCGATGAGTACGCCACTCAATAGACTCATTGAATTGATATGAAGTTCCATGAACGGGGTGCCGATAGCAGGCAGCCACCACGTCTGCAGCCCGAATATCATGAGTTCTGCATACCCTACAGCGAGCAGGCATCCCAACAGACTCCCGATACCCGCGACAGTCGCGCCTTCATATAGGAAACGGCGGCGAATTTTGACGAGCGGATAACCGACAGCCTGTAGAATACCGATCTCACGCGACCGCTGCTCTACACCGACGCGAAAAAGCATCGCAACCAATAGCGCAACAGCGATAATAATAAAACCGCTCAGGCTGCCAAACAACATTCCGAAATCTGTGGCACCGGTGGCGGCTTGAAGCCCATCTGCTTGGACGGATAGAAATTGAAAGCCGACCTGTTCAGGTTGAATTTTTTTCAGGAATTCGGTCTCAAAGCGTGCCCGTGTTCCTTGAATGTCTATATCCGGTGCAGCCTCCATCCGAATCGTAGTGAGATCACCGAACCGGTTTTGCCACAGCCGCTTACCGATTTCCAATGAGATAAATGCTTTCGGTGTCGCGCCGTATTCATCCCAATAGGTTTCGTCTTTCTCGCGCACCAAGGTGTAATCAATCGGAAACGGAGATTTCCACTCGGACATGTCGTCGCTATCGTGGATACCCGGAAACTCAGGAATGATGTCTCTATCCGCAACGATGCCTTCAATCGGCAGAATTCCCTTCAACCGAAAAAATGCCGTTTCAGTAATATACGCTTCTTCTGCACTGACGCTATAGTATGTGACAATGATTTCGTCGCCGACTTTCACGCCGAGGTCCTCTGCAGCCCATCTGTTGAGGATAATTCCAGAATCACGTAAACTTTTATGCAGCAATTCTAAGTCTTTATTTATTTTCTTAGCCTGCTCCTTATCCTTTTTTGTGCTTCTTAGTTTTCGTTTTTCTTTTCTTAGTTTATCTATTTCCAATGTTACCTGTCCAATTTTTTCTTTCCGCGCCTGTTCATAGGCAAGGTGCTGCGCTTCCGTCGTATGCATATTGAGCAGTTTCGCAAACTCTCCTTCATCCGTCGGGAGTGCTACAATGGTAGAATACGGTATGACTTTATCGTTAGCGGTAATTGTATTTGCGAGATAGGTGAGCGTCGGTAGCGTTGGAATACGGTTTTCAGTAGCAACCGTTCGTGCGGTTTCGGAGAGCAACGGTTTGAGAAGATACTGCTGGCTCTGGAGATCAAAGTGATTCTCACGCGTCTTAATCCGCAATCCGAGGGCATCAAGAGTTAAAGGCAGCTCTTCAGCCGAAATTGCGTCTGTATCCGCAGTAAATACGGCGTTCACCTTGTCCCCTTGTCCAAGTGCTTTTTGGAGAACAGGGAGTGGTATGAAAGCGTTGAACGGGAGACTTTGATTCGCTTGTAGGCTGAACCGTCCCGCATTTTTGGTGGGAATTATATCGCTGATAACCAAGCGGAGGCTCTGAATGGCACTGGCTGCGTCCCGCTCACCGAGAAGAAATTCTGGGTGGATGTCTGCGGCTTGGGACATGTTTACCAGCAGCGTATCGCCGACTTGGACGTTTAATTCGTTTTGGAGTGCCTCATTAATGACAATAGCGTTGAAGGGGTGTTCAGGTGCTTTGTTGAGATTCGGTGCAGTATCCTCTTGCCAAAATGTAAAGAAATCGTCTGTGACACCGGCGATGTTAACCTTTGATGCCCGTGTCTGCGTCTGTGGTGCGACGATTGTTCCATTCAGCAGAATTGCTGGCACTTTATTTTCTCGCTGCAATAGATCGGGTTGAAAAAAATGGTCTGCAAGGAGAACGTGTTGGATAGCACCGAGTCGCTCTGTAGTGAGACTTCGCAGGCTCCCGCGTACGGAATCACCGACAATCAGCGCACCGGCAAGGACCCCTGTAGCGACAGCGGTGCAAAGTGCGACGGTAAGCTGTATCTGCCAAAAGTGTTTAAGGGAATTCCAAGAGAATCTCGGCATAATCTTTCTTCGCGTCCGTTGCGCGTATTAGCCATCTCTTTCGATGGTGCAAGTACCGTCCACCAATTGCAGATGCCGGTCAAAACGCGAGGTGAGCGAGAGGTTATGTGTCACTACAATCAATAGGGTCTTCTCAGCACGATGCAACTCAAAGAGCAAGTTGGCAACAGTATCAGTCGTAGCAGTGTCCAAGTTACCCGTCGGTTCATCACAGAGGAGGATGTCGGGTTGATTAATAAGGGCGCGCGCAATCGCGACGCGTTGCCGTTCGCCGCCTGAAAGCTCAGCAGGTCGGTGCGATTGACGATCCATGAGTCCGACCCGTTTGAGAAGCTGAACAGCACGCGCGGTCGCGTCAGTTCCCTGTTTGAAGGCGAGGGTCGGAATCAGCACATTCTCAAGCACGGAATATTGTGGAAGTAAGTAATGTTCCTGAAACACAAATCCGATCACGGAATTGCGGTACGCCGCAAGTTCAGATTCAGAGAGCGTAAACGGATTTACATTGTTAATCTCCACAATTCCATTCGATGGTGCTTCTAAGGTACCAATGATGTGCAAGAGCGTACTCTTACCAGAACCAGAGGGCCCCGTGATAACGACAGACGTACCGCCTGTGAAACTCAACGAAACGTTCCGCAGCACCTTGACAGCTCCGAAGTCTTTGAATAAGTGAGATATTTTAAGCGAGGTGATAGCGGTGTGAGATTGTTCCATAACCACAATTATCCTAATATAACTAATACACATCAGAAACCCGATTTTGAGAAAAATCGGAGCGAAAACCTAATATTTAAAAAATCTGATCTGCAATAAAATCAGGGATAGGTATCGCACGGAGCTTCTCACCCGGGTTCGTTATGCAACAGACCGTTGTGAGTTGACCGCGCGCGACATCTTCTCCCTGACGCGTAAAGTGAAATTGATATGTGAGCGACTTTGTTCCCTTTTTGGAGATCCAGAGGCGGATATCCACCTCATCTTCAAACCGAAGCGGACTTAGATATTCACATGAAGCCGCGAGTCGGGGCCATCCGATTTTATTTCCGTTCCATTCGGTTGCGACACTCGTACCTAAACTCCGAAGAAATTCGTGTTCAGCGGATTCCATAAAGACAAAAAAACGTGTGAAATGGACAATCCCTGCCATATCGGTATCAGCGAACTCAATCTTACGTTTGGTTTGGTACTCGGTGCGCATATTCCTAATCGTCATCAATTATCATGCTTCGCAGTGAGAGCAGTTATCAGTGAAGTCATATTGAGTAAAACATAGAAATGTTGTAAAATAGTGG
>VXZK01000241.1 GCA_009845545.1 Candidatus Poribacteria bacterium | reverse complement strand
CATAAGGATAACATAAATATCAGAAAATGTCAAATTATTTTTTGACTTTACTATAAGAGAAAGGTGCTACGGCACGTCTAATTTCACGACTTGTGCTAATTAATCTTGTTTGTATTGAGTTTGCTTATGCGGGAACGAGATCTTTGAGTTTCATCAAAAGATGTCCTAAACATTGATTCACGAAAGGACCGAGAAGACAATTAGCACAAGTCATTAATTTTTCATTCTTCTATCCTTCCCATCTTTAGAACGAACCTATCGGTTACGTCTCCGCTGTCTCCTCTGCTGCGAAGAGTGCTTCAACGAAATCTGCCCCTGCGAAATCCCTTAAATCGTCAAGTTTCTCACCGATCCCGATGAGTTTGACCGGCGCGCCAATCTCCGCATTCACGGCAATCACGATCCCCCCTTTTGCTGTCCCGTCGAGCTTTGTCACAGCGACCCCGGTAATCGGCACAGCGTCGTTGAAAATCTTCGCCTGCATCAAACCGTTCTGACCCACTGTCCCATCCACAACAAGGAGTACTTCATGCGGCGCGCCATCATGTGCCCGTCCCATCACACGTCCAATCTTTGCGAGCTCATCCATCAGTGGCTTTTTGGTATGCAATCTCCCGGCGGTATCCACAATGAGCACATCTGCCTCGCGATGCTTCGCTGCGTGAATCGCATCGAAGACGACAGCGGCAGGTTCAGCATTCTCGCCCCCTCGAATAAGTTCAGCCCCTGCACGTTCACACCAGATCGCGAGTTGATCTTCTGCTGCTGCGCGAAACGTATCGCCTGCAGCGACCAGCACGCGTTGTCCGTCTGTGATAAAACGACTCGCAAGTTTACCGATAGTCGTCGTTTTTCCCGCGCCATTCACACCAAGTACTAAAATGGTATACGGTTTTTCGTCTTTAACGTGGAGCGGTATATCCTCGCCAAGCAGCTTCAGCACTTCTGATTTTATGACCGATTCCAACTCCGAAGAATCGCTCAATCCTTCCGCCTTTACCCTCTCCCTGACGTTATCCATTAATGTTAATGTCGTATCAACACCGACATCTGCTTGGATCAAAATTTCTTCAATTTCCTCCATCAGGTCCTCGTCAATCCTTCTCCCCATGCGCAGGAGTCCTGATAATTGGGACATCAGCTGGGTGCGAGTTTTCGCCAAACTGGATTTGAGTCGATTAAACCAGTTTTCCTGTTTACCTTCAGCATCGGATCCTTCGCGGCGTTCATCACTACCTTTAAATAAATTTCTGAGCATCGTCTCTCCTTTTTTGTTATTGTCTTGTATTTGTGGCTTCAGTATCTGTATCTAAATTTTCCACATGCATATAATACTGTAACGACAGGCAAAAAGGCAACGAAAATTAGCTAAATACGCTCACAACCCTTCCACACCAGACGAAAAAGAATACGTGCAAATTCTTACTTGAAATATTTACTATTTTGTCTTATACTAAATTGTGGTATAAGTACAATATGTTCTTATATCATATTTTGGATTGCTAAAAATATATCCTTGTAGAGATTGGTTGAGGACACCTCACCAACGAAAGAAAAGAAATCATCTACTACAAATTGAGGTATTCGCGATGAAAATGCAAACACGAAAGCTGCTATCCAGCGTAACATTTATACTGATCGCCTGTCTACTTCTCACCGCCTGTGCCGAAAAACAGTTGGAAGAACTCATTGAGCAGCAGGACGAAGAAACAACTGAAACTGCGGAAGAGCTTGTCCAACCTGAAGAACCGGTAGTGGCACTTCCGGGCTTACCTGAGGATGTAGCCGGCTATACACAGTGGCTTAAATTAAACGCTGACCCTATACCGCCCGCCCCTGGGGGTGATCCACATAACGGCACAAAAAACGTTTATGTCAATAAAACACGGGAAGACATCGCACCGAATGGCGAACAGCAGTTCCCATATCCGGATGGCAGTATCGTTGTCAAGGAAGCAAACCGTCCTGGTAAGGATTATGTCGGACTCATTGCGATTATGCGGAAGAAAGCAGGCGTAGACCCTAATCACAACGATTGGGAGTTCATCGAGTACGTCCGAAACGCGCCCGATGCTGAGTTCAGCGTCATCGCCAAAGACGGTGTGTGTTGGGGATGCCACGCCCGAGTTGAAGATATCGATTATGTTTTCACAGAACTTGATTAGTATGCATGCTGGCGGGGTTCAAACCTCGCCAACAGCATCTCCCGCTATATAAAAAAACAAGGAGAATTCTTTGCACACACATTATAATAACTATGTACAGTGCTTCAGCCACACTACTTCACGCTTAAAACACTTGGGTAGGTCCGGTGGTTCGCTATCGTTCCTACGGTTCGCATTCATAGCGTGTATCGCGCTCAGTCTTTTTTTGCCGACTGATACAGAGGCGCGTCCTGAATTCGCAACCGAACTTGAGAAAGAGTGTAGTTTTTGCCATCTCGATCCAGCAGGCGGCGGTCCCCGAAATCGCATCGGTGAAATTTTTGAAGAGAACTATTTTGAATTTCCCGAAGATTTCGACATGGAAGCCGTGACGGAAGAAGCCAAGGAGGTTGTCAAACAACTCACAACATCGCTTGACTTCCAGACTGCATTCATCAAAACAACACATGTTGACGAAGAGCAAAATGCTATAGCCAGCTGTAATTCATGCCATTCCTCGATTGACAGATTTCTGCTGATGCAAGCAGAAGTAACATTCAACGCGCAAGCCTCAGAACACATCAGACTGACGCTTTCTAATAATGTTGGAACAACGATGAATGCGTTTGCAACGGTAGACGCTATCCCAAAACACCTCTATGTCAAAGTTGGGCAATTCCGTCTCCCGTTCGCTATCAAACAGAAGGATCACAACATACTTGTCCGAGAAGGCTATGGACTCGGTTCTAACAAACGGGATGTCGGGGTTGAACTTGGTGGCAGTGCGGGTAAAGTTTTTTACAATGCGGCCTTTTTTAATGCCAATAACGCTGCAGCAAAAGGCGGTCTTGGTACACTTGGTGCCCAACTCGGACCGGTTAGAGCTGGTATTTCTGGTATCCTCGAAAAACCGGGTGAAGACTGGGAACGCCTTATCGGTGCGTTTCTCACTGCCTCCTACGCAGGTCTGAGTGTCGAAGGGGAATTCAATTTTGGCAACAGTAGTGCGATATCCTCTTTCGCATCGGATGACATCAACTCAAAGGGCTATTATGTCGGTGCTAAATATCGCGTCCTGCCGCAACTCACTGTCTCAGGTCGCTACGGGTTGTTCGATCCAGATAGAACAGTTAAAGGGGATGCAAGCCAGCGGGTGACACTCAGTGCCCAATACAATTTCATGGAAAACGGGGCGATCTCGCTGTTTTATTGGGCAAATCTTCCGAATGCTGACCGTGGCGAAGATAATACCATTCAAGACAAAGGCACATTACGTCAACTCCAAGGCACAGACCAGATTATTTTGATGTCGCGGTTCTGGTTCTGAAGATTGCTTACTATAGAACACAATTTGATTTACGACTGCATCAAACTACTTACCCTTAGGGACAGATACAGATATCTGTCCCTATGTGTTTATATTTACACATAACGCCACCTAAAGACACTTTTCTAATCTTTTTCTAACAAGTGTGAACCCTGTCTAAATCTGATTATCGTTTCTTAAACGCCTTGTACAAAGCTCCCAAAACTTTGGCATGAAAATTGCTTAGCCTATCCAGTATCTTTTTTCTCCTATGTTCGTTAAAAAGGTTTTAAGTTATAAGTGTGCTGCGCTTTAAGTTCTAAGTAAAGAGGTTTCATTTGGCTCTTAACCTATAACTTATAACCAATAACTCTAAAGTAAAGGAGGCACTCCTCATGGTGTTTTCCAAGCTTTCCAAAAATCTTTCGTCGGAACCTGAGAACCGAAATTTGTTATTAAAAAGTTTAATCGGGGTCATAGGATTGATGACGTTACTCCTTGGTGCCTGCCTTTTCTATATTGTGCGGGAAAATGTAGGTGCCAAAACGCGATATAGTGTTAACACCTTCGCCCCGCAAGGAGAAGTTCCGCAACGGACTGATTTTTCGATTACTTTTTCGGAAGGAATCGTTGATAAATCGCGTGTTGGGACAGAAGTCCCAGCGGAAGCTCTTCGGTTCACGCCAGCCGTTCAAGGCACTGCTCGCTGGATAGCCCCCGATAGAATAGGTTTCTTTTTAGACGCACCTTTAGCACCTGCCGCCCAATATACTGTCAAACTCACATCCGAAATCAATCCATCAGAAGTATTCCAACTCACGGGACAAAAAGAGTTTAAATTCGCCACAGAACCTTTCGCAGTTCAGCAGACGCGCATGGAATTTAACACTGACGAGTCGCGTGAACACGCAATAGGTTTCGGCACAATCACATTTAATTATCCAGTAACGACCGCCGATTTAAAGGCGCACCTCTCTATTGAATTAGATGATGGCACAGAAATTCCGTATCAGATTCAAACCAACACGGTGACAGCACGGACAATAACATTCGAGACGAAACAGATAAAACGCAGCGACTTAAACCAAGAAATAAAAGTCAAAATTGAAAAGGGGTTTAAATGTACAGGGGGGGAAATCGGTCTGGAAAAAGCAAACGTTACACCGGTCATACTACGTGGTAGAGGCACCCTCGGTGTAACATATTCAGACGTTCGAGAAAGTGATGGGACCCCTTATATTTCAGTCAGTTTTAACGCACCCGTACTCAGCGATACGCTTGAACCTTATCTTGAAGTCACACCCGCAGTCGACTATCAAGTGACATCCAATTATCGGAACATTAGAATCCACGGTAATTTTAAGCGGCGTACCACTTACACCCTGAAAATTCGGCGCGGTTTGACGGCACGAAACGATGCGGTTTTAAAAGGGGACTATATGACGCGGTTCAAAATTCCAGACATTCGACCGCAGCTTCGGTTCCTTGATGACGGCTTTTTTCTTGCGAGAAAAGGGCACCTAAATCTTGGACTTACAACGATTAACGTCAAACGCGTCAAACTTGATATTGAAAAAGTTTTCGCGAATAATCTCATCTATGTTTCGAGATTAGACCGCTGGAGTCGCTGGAGCCGGAATTTAGGCAAACCTATTCATTCGGAAGTGCTTGATATACCGCCTCAATTGAACGAAGAGGTAACGACCCCCGTCTCCTTAGAGGACTATCTCGCGGATAAACATGTCGGTATCTTCAAGGTTGTGGCGCAAAACGCTGATAGGCAGTGGGACAGAGCACATCAATGGGTGCTCGTCACAGATTTGGGGATCAGTGCGAAACGCGCGGGGAATAATTTATACGTTTGGGTGAAATCCATCGCTACTGGTGCAGCGGTACCAGCAGCGCGGGTCCAACTCATCAGTGACAACAACCAAACACTACTCAGCGGCACAACCAACTGGGCAGGATTTGCGGAATTCACTGAGGTGGCAGAAAAGACCGGGGATTTCATACCCTTTATGATTACTGTCGCGAAACGTGACGACCTCGCCTTTATTCAATTAGACCGGCACGAAATTGCCACAGCAGACTTTGAGATTGCAGGACCTGCCTATTTTCAAAAAGGCTATGAAGCGTTCCTCTATACGAGCAGAGGGGTCTATCGTCCAGGTGAGACTGTTCAACTCGCTGGCATCGTTCGGGGCCCAAATCAGAAAACACCTGAACCGCTCCCCACCCGCATCCAAATTCTCTCACCAGATGGCAGAATCATGCGGGAATTAAGGCATCAGACGAACGAAAGTGGTACCTGTGAGGTGAAAATTCCGATTCCTGACTACGCGCTAACAGGCAACTATATTGCTAAGATGCAAATTGCGGATCGAGTCGTTGGAAGCGCGCAATTTCAGGTCGAGGAATTCATGCCAGACCGGATGAAAGTTGCCATAACTGTTGATAAACCCTCTTATAAACTCGGAGACGAACTCAGCATTGAAGTCAACGCTATGAATCTGTTCGGACCACCAGCTGTCGGACGGAAAACCCAGGCTTCATGCCAACTGCAAGCAGTTCCGTTTGTCGTTTCCGATGACGCTTTACCGCCAGGAATAGATGCCGCAAAGTGGCGTTCCTTCGTTTTCGGCAATACCAGACAATTTGAAAGTCAACGGATTGAATTGGGAGAAGCCAAAACCGATGCGGAGGGTAAAGCACGTTACCAATTCACTGTTCCTGCAACACTGAAAGCACGGTCTTTACTCAACGGTATTCTAACAGCAACTGTCAGTGAGGTTGGCGGCAGAGCTGTCAGTGCTTCACATCGAGTTGTTATCCACCCGTACTCGCATTACGTGGGGGTTCGGCGGGCAACTACTGGAGAGGTCAAAATCAATCAACCGCTTCGCTTCGATTACGTCGCCGTTGATGATACAATGGCAGTTACACCGGATAGAGCCTTAAAACTAAGCCTCCACAAAGTCCATTGGAACACGATCCTTCGGCAAAACGCGGCGGGACGTTACGCGTACGTCTCTGAACCACAGGTGACAGAGGTGAAAACATACGTACTCACTTCGGCAGAAACAGTACAAACAGCGACATTCACCCCTACAGGCTATGGTGAATACCGTGTTCGCCTTGAGGACATCGAATCAACGGCAACAGCAGAAATAGGATTCTACGTGAGTGGATGGAGAAGCGCCCCGGTCTCTATGGAACATCCGACTCGATTGGATTTGGTGCTTGACAAACCTGCCTATCGTCCGGGACAGACAGCAAAACTGAATATCAAGGCACCGTTCCCGGGTACACTCCTACTCACGGTCGAACGAGAACGGGTGCTCGGTCACCGAACGATAGTCATGAAAGAAAATACAGCAACCGTGTCAATTCCGGTACGGTATGGTTATAAACCGAACGTGTACCTCTCAGCAACACTGACGCGAACTATCCCGATGGGTACAGTATCACAAGCAGACAACAAGTCGCTTCTCCCCGCCCGCGCGTTTGGCGTGATTCCCTTGAAAATAGATGCAACGCGGAGACGACTCTCACTTGAAATGTCGCTCAAGTCTGATAGCGATCAGCAAGATCGAACCCCTCTTACTGATAATCGAGGGAAACCGATCCCCGATGGTTTCCAATCTGAGGCAGTTGTTCGCCCAAACAGCGAGATAAACATTGCGTTTGAGGTCCATGGCAGACGCTCCTGGCAGAAATACGATGTTTGTATAGCAGCCGTTGATGAGGGGATCCTCGCGTTAACCGACTTCCAAACACCTGATCCGCACGACTTTTTCTATCAACAACGCGGATTAAAGACCCGCTCTTTTGATCTGTATAGCGGAATTCTACCTGAAATCGCGGATGTCACGGACAACTCAAGCACAGGTGGGGATGGAGCGGCGGCACATGGATTAGGAAGGAAACGGCTTAATACGAGCGGTATCAGGCGTGTAAAACCGGTTTCACTTTGGTCAGGATTCGTGCAAACCGATGGAAATGGGCGCGGTACTGTCCAATTCAAGATTCCACAGTTTAATGGAAAATTGAGGTTGATGGCGGTCGCTTTCGCCGGAGCAGATTACGGTGCCACGGAAGCGTACTTGACCGTCCGTGAACCGATTGTCTTAACGCCGACTTTCCCACGTTTCCTTGCAGGCGGCGATAAGATCCGAGTTCCAGTCACCCTCTTCAACAACACAGGTGAAACTGGTGAATTCACCGTCAAATTGCGAGGATCGGGAGACGTGCAACTATTGTCAGCGCGCGCCAATAATACCTCTGAAACGATGCTTGAAAATACACCAGGAAAACCGGCACAACCCCCAAAAATGGAGTCTCTGCCACCCGAACTCAGTGTGGAGAAAACAGTTGAAGCAGGGACAGAAGCACAAGTCTTTTTCGATATTCGTGCTCAGGATGCGCTGGGAGAAGTCAATTTCAATCTATCTGCAGAAGGTAATACTGAGACGACGCAAATGGATGTGAAGTTGCCGCTGCGGTCCGTCGCGCCACCCGTCACAAAAACAGGACATGGGGTGGTACGTGCGGGCGAACCGGTCGATTTTATTCTCCCCGCGAACTTAATAGCAGATTCATCCGAGTTTAGTTTGACCTTATCATCGTTTCCCAATATTGCGTTTTCGGATAGCCTCCGCTATCTTGTCCGCTATCCACACGGATGTCTGGAGCAGACAACAAGTAAGGTTTTCCCCTTGCTCTATTTCAGTGACCTGGCGCGAAACGTCGAACCGATGCTCGCAGCAGACGATTCGGTGGATCATTATATTACGTCGGGTATCACAAAACTTGAAAGTATGCTGATGTCGAACAATCAGTTTTCGTACTGGCCCGGGGGCACTTATGCTAATCCGTGGAGCAGTATCTACGCGTCTCACTTTCTCGTTGAAGCTCGCAAAGCAGGCTATGAGGTAGCAGATCGTGTGTACGACGCGATGCTTGAAGGTTTAAAAACACGGGCGAAATTTTCACCTGACACGGCGGGCGAAAATGATGCGAAAAAAGTAAGGGCAAACATCGCGCTTGCGACCTATGCGTCTTATGTCTTGGCAGCCGCTGGACAACCCGATCGTGGCACGATGCACTATCTGAAAAACAGAGGTGCGAGTGGTCTCAGTGATTACAGTCACTTCCAACTTGCCGGGGCATTTGCGCTCAGCGGCGAACTGGAAACAGCCCTTTCAATGCTACCGGTATCAGTATCGCCGAGTTTTAATGGTAAAGGCAATCCAGGATGGGAAACAGGTGGAACATTTAATTCACCTATTCGAGCGCAAGCGATTATGTTGGATGTGCTTGCCGAAGTTAACAAAAACCATCCATCCATTCCGATGCTCGTTAAGAATTTGAGTGAGGCAGCCTCCGATGGAAACCGATGGCGGACAACACAAGATAATGCCTTCGCATTCCTGGCACTCGGTAAGATTATGAAGAAACAAGCAGATAGGAATTACAGCGGTACTCTCAAACTTAACGGTGAACACTTCGCTGATTTTGATGCGACTGAGACGCGCTACACCGATGCTGCATGGGATGGTGTGCGTATACAGCTCAACATCGAAGGCGAAGGGAGTTGTTACTATTACTGGAGTGCATTCGGTATCCAACGCGATTCGTTTATTGAAGAATATGAACGTGAATTACAGGTCCGCCGTCGGTATTTTAACAAAGATGGTGAAGAGCTCACTGGCACGTTTGTACACGGTGACTTAATCGTCTCAGAGATTACAGTCAAAGCACTGACAGCTAATCTGGAAAATGTCGTCGTCGTCGATATGTTACCAACAGGCTTTGAGATTGAGAACCCGCGTTTGGAATCCCGAGCAGGCATTCCATGGCTGAAAGCACAAGGTTTCAAACCCGACTATATCGACATTCGTGATGATCGACTCATCTTCTTTGGCACGTTCCCGCGCCAACGTGAACGTAAATTCTATTACGCACTAAGGGCGGTGACACCAGGTGAATTTACTTTGCCACCTATCGCGGCGGAAGCGATGTACGATCCAACAAAATCTGCTGTAACGGGTAGTATGAGTATCAAAGTGGTTCCAGAATGATGAAAAGGCATAGTCATCACCCCTTAGTTGAAATGGCTTTCAGCCGTCCTCGGAAGTCCTACGATCGGGATCATCGTGATGGCGTACTTCCGACGCAGTCAGCCGTCAGTAAAGACGCAAGCGTTACAAAACGTCTCTTTTCTTTTCTGAAGGTTTCCGATAGCCGATGGCTGATGGCTATTCTGCCCCTCTTTATTATTGTCCTTTTTACGATCGCGAGCTGGTGTTTCCCGCTGCCCAAAACACGTCTCCATGCGCCACCCTCTCGGATTGTATTAGATCGAAACGGGGAATGGCTTCGCGCGTTCTTAGCTAAGGATGGTATGTGGCGGTTTAGTTATCAGTCATCAGTTGTCAGTCATCAGTTAAGAGGTGATTCGGTTGGACAAGAGATCTCTTTAACTGATAACCGAAAACTGAAAACTGAAAACCCTTGGCTACACGAAGCAATGCTAACAACAGAGGACAGATGGTTTTACTACCACTGTGGGATCAATCCGGTGTCTATGGTAACTGCCCTCTACGATAATGTCAAAGCCGGAGAAGTCGTGCGCGGTGGTTCAACCATCACTATGCAGCTTGCGCGACTGATGGAACCGAAGGCACGAAATGTCCCAAACAAGTTGATTGAAATGTTTCGAGCCCTCCAACTTGAACTGGCATATTCTAAATCTGAGATTCTAAACTTCTACTTTAATATGCTTCCGTACGGCGGTAATATCGTTGGAACAGGGGCAGCATCTCGATTTTATTTTAACAAACCGCAGCACGCAATAAGTCTTGGTGAGGCGGCTCTCCTTGCTGCTATTCCGAACGCACCCGAACGTTTGCGTCCAGACAGATTTCCAGAAAATGCTCGACATGCGCGCGCAAAAGTCCTGAACCGCCTTCGCGCACATGGACAGATTTCCGAACAGCAGTGGCAAGAAGCATTGCGAGAACCCATACCGACAAAACGCTACCCGCTTCCATTCAAAGCACCACATCTCTCACGTATGTTGGCCAACGGAAGCCGATGGAACACAGACTCTACAACAGATGGCAGGATATACACGACAATAGACGCGAAGGTCCAAGAAACAGCGGTGCGCATTCTTCGCGAATATCTGAATGCGTCCGCTGCTGGAATTGCGGATTCCCGCCGCTTGCAATCGCATACTGCAAGCACAGGTGCCATCGTGGTTATGGATACGCAAAGTCGCCAAGTCTTGGCAATGGTAGGTTCCCACGATTTTTTCGATCAGAAGGCATCGGGTCAAATAAACGGCACACTCGCATCGCGCTCCCCAGGTTCCACACTTAAACCTTTCGTCTACGCCCTTGGCATCGAACAAGGCTTGATTACGCCAGAAACATTGCTCTTTGATGTCCCTGTTACATACAGTGGATATGAACCGGTGAATTATGATGGCACGTATAACGGCTATGTTACCGCTCGTCAGGCACTTGCTCGCTCCCTCAATGTCCCTGCCGTGAACCTCCATGCGCGTCTGAAAAACAGGACGCTGCACGCTTTTCTTAAACAAGCAGGTATCTCCACACTCGCACCTGCGAAAAAGTACGGGCTCTCTATGGTTCTCGGTGGCTGCGAAGTAAACCTGCTTGAGTTGACAACGCTTTACGCAGGACTGGCAAACATGGGAAAATTCGCGCCTTACCAAATAGTCATCAGTGGTCAGCAGCAGTCAGAAAATCTTCTTGCTGATAGTCGAGGGAAACCGGGGGAAACCCAAGGCTATTCACAACGTTTACTCCGAAAAGAGACGAGTTTCATTATAACAGAGATGCTAACGACCTCACAATTGCCGGTCAATACTGTCAAAAACCCAGAAGCCTTTGAAGTGACCATGAATCTACCGAAAATTGCTTGGAAAACCGGTACTTCTTATGGGCATCGGGATGCGTGGTGTATCGGGTATTCACCGAAATTAACAATCGGCGTGTGGCTCGGTAATTTTGATGGCAAAGGTGCTCCGATGCTAAGCGGAGCGGACGCAGCAACACCTGTTGTATTCGCACTTTTCAATGCCCTCACACGACAAGACACGCATCGCTGGTTTACGCGGCCTGAACAACTAAAGATGCGAGAGGTTTGTGCGCTCACAGGTGCGCCTCCATCCGTACACTGCCCTACGCGTAAAAATGATGTATATATCCCCGGTATCTCATCTGTCAAAGCCTGTGCAATTCACAAACGCATCTATATTGATGAAGTCACCGGCTACAGTCTCTGTTCTCACTGTCGGAATCTTCCGACGACTAATTTAAATTACCTTGCGGTTAAATCAAGTAGGGTGTTACTTCAAGCACCTTTCTTAAGTCCGTCCTCCATTACATTACGGACTACAGTTTTTGAAAAGAAAAGAGATATAGCTTGGAACGAAGTGGAAAGCGGATCTACGGAGCTGAACGTGAAAACCACCAATGAACTTCACCGAACTGCGAGGAAATTTAAAATATTTGAAGAGTGGCCCGCCGAGGCAGCGACTTGGCTGGCAAAAAATGGGTTTGCTGTGCCAGTGCTTCCGAAGCACAACCCATTGTGTACAGGCACAATTGCGGGGACTGCCCCGGTCATTCTATCCCCTACAGAAGACACTGTGTACTACATACGGGATGGGATCCCATTAGAACAGCAAAAGATACAATTGTCAGCCTCGACTTCCAACCGGACACAGCAGTTATTTTGGTTTTTGGATGGTGAATTGATTTTCAAAGGGAACGCGGGGCAGCCGCATTGGCTCACCCCTGTAAAAGGGGAACACGTACTCACCTGTGTGGATGCGGAGGGGCGTTCAGCAAGCCGCCCACTCCACATTTCAATCTTTTAGATATTAGGTCTCCGCTCCGTTTTTTTCCGATGTCAAAAACGGGTTTTTGATGAAGCCAAATGTTTTATCGCTGATAACTGAACTCTGGTGAATTATAGAAATATGTAGACATCCCTTGGTAGGCGCGGTTTGTAACCGCGCCGAGTTATAAAATCCACCTAAAAGACTGATAGTTAACAACTATTTAGCCTCAGACTTGAGTTTGCCCCAAGTTGTCGTTAATTTTCCCTCCGCTTCCACGGCGAGGGCTTTTTCCATATTGGCTTTGACCTCCTCCGCTGTGAGAGCGACACTCCACATCTTAAATTCATCAATGACCCCGTTGAAGAAATTGCCGTTGCCTTGACTCGCTCCGATACACATCCCTTGGGTACCGAAATCCATACGCGCATCTCCACCAGCTTTCGCCTCGGCATCAAGCTCTCCGTTAATATACATCCATGCGATCTGTTTGCTCTGTGACCCGACAAAGTAGTACCATTCCGGTTCAAACGCGTCATAAGTCGTGTGTATCGGTAATTCTACGCCTTGCGTTGCAAAATAGAAGCCGAACAAAATGCCACCACGGTTGAACGTAATGTGAGGCCGTCCGCCACCATTGAGCCTATATAATAGATCAATGCGGTTACCACCCTCAATTTTATCGTCGGGCTTGAACCAAAACTCAATCGTCATTTCCTTGGGTTGATCAATTCCGAGTGGGTCGAAGTTAACACTCCCATTGTTAAAATGGAGTGCTTGACCGACGACGCCCTCAACCCATTTTGCGTTTTTGATGTCGCCTGTGAAACCGTTAGGTCCGACATCACCAGCCTTATTTCCGTCCCCTTCATCAAAGGGTAAATAAATTAGTAAATCTTTTTCTGGATCTGCTGCATGCCCGAGCATACAACTCATTACAAACACCACAACTGCCAAAAAACAAATAAATTGTTTCATCTCTATTTTGTGTGAGAGCACCTTGGAATATACTGCTATGTATACTTTCAGGTGCGACACGCACTTCTCCTTCAATTTTTTAATAGTTACCAGTTAAAAACAGATCTTGTCTAACCCTGATCTGCTTTACGTCTATTTACGCTTCAACTCAGCCCACGTAATCGCTAATTTGTCAACGGGTTCAACGGCTGTCGGTGGAATACCCTGACCATTAATCTCTACATACTCATAGGCAACAGTTGAATCTCTGCCACCTAAACCAGGGCGCCCCTTATCGTAGGTTTTATCTTGAATTTCAACCATCAGTTTCCCATCAATATAGGTTCTGAGGGTTTCCCCTTCTACTTCAAAGACTATGGTATATGCATCGCCGCCTTTGTCGTCCTTTGAATCGGGACGTTTCGGACGGGGACCGCCGGTAATCTCATTTGCGGCACCACCGCTAAACATGAACAGCGAAGTGGTATGCGAGTTATAACTGATTTCCAAGAAATAGAAATCTACTGCGGGTTCCTGGACCCGTGCGAACAGGTGGAAATAGGGGCCAACCAGTTTTCGGGCTTTAACTTCCATTCGGTAATCAGTCCAATTATCTTCGCCGAAGTAGATACCCGAATTCTGCCCACCGGCAACAGTGAGTTCAAGCATACCATCTTTGACTTTCGCCGTTGCCTGCGGTCCGAGCTCCCAATCTGCAATCTCCTTCTCACTATCAAACTCGTAACGAATCGCTAATGCTGGGTGTATCGCTAATATGAAAGCAAAACAGACACATATACAGAGGCACTGAACGTTTAACTGTTTCATGAGATCTTCTCCTTATCGGTGTTTTAAACACGAAATTTTTCGCCCGGTTTTCTTACGAGTTTTCACAATAGGTTTTGGGAACTGAGCAACTGCTCTAAAGTCCTATTATTTTACACAACAGTGTGTAATCTGTCAACGCTCTTCTCAATTTAGTTTTCCATCTTTGAAGCGATTTTGGGCAACAGGTTCAAGAAAATGGACAACTGAATAGCTCTGACTAAAGGACCAAATACCCCACCAAGTTGATTCCTAAATGGAAACAAGGTATAATCAAACCATAGTAACACATAA
>VXZK01000150.1 GCA_009845545.1 Candidatus Poribacteria bacterium | reverse complement strand
GATCCGGGGGATACCACTGATCCAGGACAGCCAATAGTTGAACCGCCAAAAGAGGATGTTAAATCCGCATCTCCATTTGAGTTGACACCACCGATAAACAAGTCAATAGTTGGTGACTCTCGGCTTGGTGGGCTTTCGCTTAACAAAATCTTTGGAAGGCGAGTTGTAGATGGTCTTATTAAAAATGCCAATCTTGAAGGACACACCCCTGACACGTTGGTTGACCTGATTCTTAGCCAGGTGCCACCAGGATTACTCTCGAAAAACCAACTTGCGTCCATTCGCTATGCCCTGACAGCAGAGTCTACCTTGATTTTCGACAATGAAGCGGACCAGTTAGATTTTGAGAATTTTGGGAATGCGATAACGCCTAAGCCGGTTGAACTCGCCTATTTGGATGTCCCTAACACTAAATACCTAACCCGGGATAACTTGAACCTTTACGTCCGTGTTCCATTGCCTGCTACGGATGTTGGGGATGTCACATTTATGCTCCAGGATGGGAACGGAGGCATGCACGAGCAGGTCGTTAATGTTAGTTCAGAGACCGTTTCTCACACCTTCCAATTAGATGAATCACTCGCTGCCACCAACTTGCCAGCATGGCCCACCTCAACCACTGGATTGTTCTCTGGTGTGAACCTCTGGTACTCCTATGATCAGTTGGAAGGATACGAGATGGTATCTATGGAGGCAGATGTAGACGCTGCTGGGGGTGTTGTTTGGAAAGCACCGGTAGAAGATATTCCACTGGGTAATAATGTCTACTACTACTTTGAAGTAACGCTCTATGAGCCAGTAGAATTGGACATCCTAAGTCGTAACAAGCTTGTGGGACTGTCGCTAAATCCACCCGAAGATCCCGCCGAGTTATTGGGAGCAATTGCAGACGCAACGTTGGATCCCCCGCTTAAGATTATGCACTGGTCGATGCCAGACCCACGCAATCTACAAATCGTAGAACGCGGGATTATTGAGCGTTTATTTACACCTGCGGTTGATGCTGCAATAGACAGTTTCATAAATCTGCCCGCGGTTCAAAAGATCATCACCGGACAACAACTCACTCGCGAGGATAGTCGTGAACTTCAGAGGGCATTGAACCGACTTCAGCTTCCACTCCTTTCCAGTGCTATCGCACTCCTCGGTGAGATTGAATCTACAACCGATCCGATGTTGGCTTCTGTTTTCACCGTCCCAAATGTTGATCCAGCATCCGAATCGTTATGGGTTGCTAATATTGATTCAATCGCGGATAACAACTATTACTTAGCTGCCACTGTCCACGATGCTGCAGGATCCCCACTGGATCATATACAAGAGACATTCACTGTTGATACGGCCGCACCGGAAGCGACAATCACATTCAAACCCGAACTCAACGCTACCGGTTATTGGAACAGTGAAGGGGTCTATGTCGCCACTGCGCCTAACTCTGGTGCCGCTGCACTGAACGTTAGCGGTATGCCGGAGTACGCCCTTGATGCTGGTGAGTCCTATCTGCTTTTTCAACAGGCTGAATTGGATACTGATGGTGAATTTGAAAATACTTGGCTGCCATTGACAATCGAGTCTACGATGGCATCATCCAAGATTTTGCAAGCTGCGCTCAGACAGAACCCAGAAGTCTTGAGACCGTACGTTCCAGACACTTTTACCGATGAGCAGATATTAGCGATCATCGGAACTGTGACCCCTGAGTTGATCTTCGAGGGGATACCAGGACTGTTTGACGGGGTAACACCAGCACTTATTCAAACGGAAGCGAACAAACTTCTCGCACAAAACGATATAGGCATCCAGTTGGATGAATATCAAAGTGAAGTGATTCATGATATCTTAGGTGTTACATTCAAGCTCATTGATACACTCCTACCGGTCAGTTTTGACTTTGACCCTGTTAAAGGGTACGCCATGACGATGCCTATTCAAGGTGAGGGAATGTCCCTTGCGATTGGAGACTATGGCATTCGCGCACTTGGGATTGATACGCTCTTCAATATTAATGCCAATGCCCCACATGCACGGCTCAGAATCGTTGCACCCGAATATGACAAAGCCAGCGTAACGTTCGCTGTGATTGGCGATTGTAACATGGACGGCGATATGGACGACCTCTTTGAGAGTGGTCCCGTTGGCGATGTGACAATTTTCGGAAATACCACAGAAAATGTTATGTTAACTGTCACAGTGGACCATCGTTCGGCGCATCCTGCCACAGTTAGTGTCCAGTATATGGATGCCGCTGGTGCATGGCAAGAAATCGGCGAACTTGATCTCGCTGGAACCGAAATGGGTTCAACGTTAACGCTCCCTTGGAACGTCGTTGACTTTGACGCATTGATAGGCGCAGGCAGCTCTGTAATGGTGCGTGCCGTCGCTACCAATGACTTGATGCAGCGCCCCGATCCGAATCCAGCGGAAGGTGCTATTAAGTTAGATGCAGGTATTTGCCCGCTTGATCCTGAAGTCATCGCAATTACAGTGGATCCTGCCACGACGACCAATTCGGAGAGCGGTGCCCCACAAGGCATGCTAACCCTTAACGCATATACACCGAGCCGGACTTCTACAGATATTACTTCTGTCCGCTTGGCTGCCAAAGGACCTCAAGATGCCGAATGGACAATTGAAACCAGTGAAGCTGCTGAAAACATCGGTGGTCAAGCACTTGCGGACCTCCTTGGCGATCTCGTCAATACTGTAGGACCTGACAAACCGAGTGTCAATGTTGGTAGTACTTACCAGAAATGGGTGGTCTCCATAGATACCACAATGTTGATGGATACGATTACCAAAGGTAGTACTGATGATAACCAATATGTCGTAACGGGATATGCCAATACCGATGGTGGAGAACAACCACCAATTCCCGGTGTTGAGGCAAAATTCTCCGTTGACAACATTGGCTCCACAAACATTACTGCTGTCGCTACTGCCGATGGCGCCGTTGAGGCAAACGAAGATGGCAGTTACACAGTCGGTGGACTCGTTGATAAATATGACGAGGCTGTCGAATCTCCGATGGCTACCTTTACCATCAAACCAGTATCTTATATGGGGACCTACGCATCAGTCATGGTAGTGACGGATGCTGAAGGGACTTCTATTGGAGAAGCAACCGAAACTGCTGAAGGCAGTGGCGTTTTTGAGATAACCGTTGATGTCGGTATACTTGCTGATGGTGAATACCTCGAAAATGGGACTTATATGTTCCACGCTGTGGCTGTTGATAGCGAAGGCGCGGAAGTGGCTGACACCGACGGGGCGAAAATCTCGGTGAATGTTGAAAACACTTACCGACCGGCTCCGGAAATTTTGGCGATTACCACTGATCCTGCAGCAGAGACTAATCCGGATAGCGGGGCACCGAAGGGAACGGTCACGCTCAATGCTTACTCTATTGGTGAAATAACTTCTCCGCTTATCAGTTCAATGGGCTTTGAAGTCAAACGTCGAAACGATGACGATTCCGCGTGGAAAATGGTTGGCACAGCTGAAGAGGGGACTGTTGTTACTTCGGAAGAAGTTCAAGAACTACAGCAGCTAAATGTTGATGCCCTCAGCGACCTTATTGCCGTCGCAGCTGGAACCGCCGCGGTGAGCTCGGAACCTGCACCAATTCATCGATATCAAGCCTATCAAAAATGGACGGTTGATGTAGATACGATAGCGTTGGAACTTCCAGACACCATTGAAAAGGGTAGTCCTGCAGAGCGCGATGCTTCCAAGGATGACAACCCATACGTCGTACGTGCAGTCGCAATGTCCGCAGCTGACGAAGGCGAAACGGGATCTCCTGAGGGTGTTCAATCAACCTTCTCACTCGATAATGATGATGACGTCTCGCCGGAAGGTCCGACGATAATTGTTGATGTTGATGATGTCGATGTTGATGATCCGATCTTACCAAACGAAGATGGTAGTTGGACCGTTGGTGGAATTGTTGATGCTACAGTGCCTTCACCGATAGCAACGTTTACAATTGAACAGGGTGCTAATGTTGATCCTGCAACCTACGAGGGCGGCTCGGTGCACTTGGTGCAAACCACAGAAGACGGCCCCAAAACTATTGCCAGGAGCGAAGCCGGTATTCTCGACACGATTACAATTGATGTCAGAATGTTTGACAATGGAACTTATATGTTCCACGCTTTGACTGTTGATGCATCCGGGAACGTACAAACCGATGAATCACCAATGATTACGGTGCATGTCCTGAATTTCCAAGTTTCTGATGTCACTGACATAGCAGTGATTGCTGTTGATGGTACGGACGTTGCGGAATCACCCGCAGAACCGATTCCACTTCGCAACTCAGTCACTGTGAGTTTCATGGTTGCAAACGGTTCGTTAGCTGCTGAGGAACTGAGTGGCGCAGTAAACGGAGATGCGATGCCGAGCGAGAGTGCTGAGGACCCCGAAAATACCTTCTCGCTGAAGGTAGAGGTCGGATCACTCGTAGATGGTGTTTATACACCTGACGGTGTCGTTACACAACGGAACGGTTCGGTCGCTTTCCCAATAACAACAGTTAATGTGGATAACACCGGTCCGATGGTTACCATCGAATCACCTACGGAAGATGAGACGGTAGAGAGTCTGCCGACCCTCCGTGCAACGTATCATGACGGTGCTGGATCGGGCGTTGACGGGGCGACTGGAAGCCTTGCATTGGCACGTCTCCAACCACCTAACGAAGCCGAAGTCGTTGTTGACCAAGCGGATCTTGACAAAGATGCCGCAAGCTTGGTTTACACCCGCAGCGAACCACTCGCTGGTGGTGCCTATCGTGTGACTGTTCAAGTTACAGATAATCTCGGCAACGTCGGTGAAGGGTCCGCTGAGTTTGTAGTCAACGGGACTGCACCCATGGTGGCGATTCATTCACCCGCTTCAGGGCAAACCTTCGAGCACGGCGAACCGCTTATCAGTGGTGAATTTTCCGGCGCAGGCACTGTTGAGGTAACGACCTTTACCATCAACGATGTTGAAGCCACACCAGAGGTAGACGGAAACCGATTCTCTTATACCCCTGAGGAAGGATTAGGCGATGGGAATCACACGGTTGTTGTCGCAGTCACTGATGGTGATGGCAATACGGCGCAGACATCTGTCACCTTTACGGTAAAGATGCCGAAAGACACAACACCACCTGTTATCTCTGCAGCAGCTCCCAATGGGATCATTAAAGATACTGATCTGGATAAGTTAGGAGCGGTCGTGATCTCAGCGGTTGTGACCGACGAACAATCTGCTGTTTCGTCTGTGAAATACAGTATAAATGGTGGCGTGAGTCGTTCTATAGCTACCTTGAATGTCGCTGAAGGCAAAGTTCAGGCACCAGTGGACTTCGAGGCACACGGACCCGGTCTGTACACCGTGCGACTCAGCGCAACCAGCCAAGGTGGTACGACCGAACATGTGTGGACCTTCACACTCGTTATTGATAATACTGGACCTACGATTTCTTCAATCACACCTTCTGGAACTTTCCGTGGTGGGCTCCCGGTCATCTCCGCGAGTGCCAGTGACGAATCCGGGGTTGCTAAAATAACTATCGCTGTCATGGATGCCGCAGGTAAAGAGGTGAAAGGCAAAACCGCAGATGATGGCGAAGACAATGTTGAAGGTATCACCCGTTTGGATTTCAATCCTGAAGCACCGCTTGATGAAGGTGCCTACACGATTGCAGTTCGGGCAACCGATACGCTTGGTAATTCTGCCACAGCAAAAGAGAATTTCACAATCGATTTCGATACCGCCGCACCGGTCATCACAATGGCATCGCCCCAGAATGAGGCACGCCTGACCAATCGCCGGCCCCAGATTTCGATAACCTACGCCGATGCTGAATCTGGTGTAGATGTTGATTCGATTCGATTCGTTTTCGATGATAAGTTGATTAACCTCGCACCGAACCAGAAATCAGCTTCACAGGTGATGTACACACCACCGGCTGATCTCGCTTTCGGGCAACATACAGTTAAACTTGAAGTGTCTGACATGGCGCATAAAGAGGGCAATGTTTCTGAAAAGAACAATGATGCCCGTAAGGCAAACATGGCAGTCCACGAGTTTAGTTTCACTGTTGAG
This sequence comes from Candidatus Poribacteria bacterium, assembly GCA_009845545.1. Classification (GTDB taxonomy): domain Bacteria; phylum Poribacteria; class WGA-4E; order WGA-4E; family WGA-3G; genus WGA-3G. The sequence goes on along the minus strand of VXZK01000150.1, from coordinate 8,305 downwards.
AGTGAGGAAGGTCCAGTATTGGCATCGCGTCCGATTAACGCACCTAACCCGTTCAAGGAGAACACGCGAATCTCCTTCACACTGACTCGACAATCTACGGTCAGCATCGTTATTTACGATAGCACGCTCCGTCCCGTTCGAGTCCTTGTGGATAATGAAGTTTGGGGTGCAGGTGAGTACACTGGTAAAGCCGCAATCGGTTGGGATGGAACCAGCACTTCTGGTGAAGATTTAGCTCGAGGCATCTACTTCTGTCAAATTATAGTGGCGGAAAGTTTCGAGCCAGAATACGTCATTCTCAAACTTGCACTGACGCGCTAAGTAAATGGCAGTCCGCATATCGGGAATTGGACAGCCGTCCAGTTCCCGATGTGGACAGTCTTTTGGAGGATATAATGTTAATGACAAAACACAATTTTAGACGGGCTTGCAAGCTGCGCCCTAAGGCTAAATGGGCTTTCAGAAAATGCCCGAAATTGTTATGCGGTTTAATACCACTTTTCTTTCTTATCCTAACGGTGTCGCCGGTCAGCTTTGCTGGAGTGGATGCCATGCCACATTTACGGCTTGGTGCCGGTGCACGCTCAATCGGTTTAGGCGGCGCATTCACAGCAATCGCTGATGATGCCACAGCAACTGTCTGGAACCCGGCAGGTCTCGGATCCGCACCGGATTTAAGTCTCAATTTTTCGACCCAGCGGCTCGACTTGGATAGAAGCCACAATTTCATCGCATTGACGAAAGCACTCGGTTCCGCTGGATCCATCGGGCTTGCAGTCACAAACGCAGGTGTCAGTGGTATCCCGCAGTATGATGGCAACGAAAATTACGGCGGCGAGTTCGACTATAGTGCGAACGCCTATTCCCTCTCTTACGGCATCGGCATCGGAAATTTCAGCGTCGGTTTAACTGGTCGTATGCTCGCGGATAACTTCGGCTTAGACACCGTTGAAAATCAGAGCGGTTTTGGCGGTGTAGATGTCGGATTAATGGGACACGCGCTACACATAGATGTCGGCGAAGAAAAAGTACCGACTTTCCATTACGGCGTTGTTGCTAAATATCTCGGCGCAGCTATCGGCGATGATATTGTCCCGATGGTGGTCAATGTCGGTTTAGCTTACAACCTCTATATGGGCAATGTCGTCACATTCGCAGCGGATCTTGAGCAGGAGTTCGTCAATCTCGACGAGAGTGCTACGAGCCTACGACTCGGAGCTGAATACACGATTGTCACTTACAAATCCACTGCTTTGTCTATCCGCGGTGGTGCCAAAGCTTCGCGCGACACACAGAGCCTCTTTGGTGGGTTTGGTGTGAACATAGGTGGGCTGCAGGTGGACTATGCTATCCAAGATGGCATGGCGAGTGAAATTAACGGTGTTGGATCAACTCACTTTGCTTCCCTCTCTTATAGATTTTAAAGGAGAAAACTTATGAAAATGATAAGAGGCACTCTGAAGTTGGCACTGGTTCTGTATATCTGCGCAGCACTCAGTGGCGTTTATGTCTTGTCTGCCTCGGCACGAATCACACCCCATGAGGGCGATGATGACACTATGCTCATCACCATTGAGAAAGGCGATACCCTCTGGGACCTCTGCCAAGAACATCTCAAAGACCCGCTCCAGTGGCGCGAGCTGAGTAAGTACAACGACTTCACGAATCCACACCTCATCTACCCCGGCGAACAATTGCGTATTCCGATCGCTATGGCGAAAGATGTCGTCCAAATTGCTGAAGGTGATCTACTCAAGCAACAGCAAGAACTTGAGAAACTGAAGGCAGAATTAGCCGAATCCGAAGCCACGCGGGATAAACTTGAGGCAGAAATTAGTGGCCTTAATGAGAATATGGCCAAACTCAAAGCGCAACTCAAAGACCTTGAGGACAGCCTGAAATCGCAAAAAGAATTGATGGTCGCTGTCACGGACTCCGGAAACGAAATCGCTTCTGGCATCGAAAAAGCACTTGAAGCCGCTAAAACCGCTATCCTTAAAGATATCGCTCAGCTTGGCGAGCAGCTCGCAGAGGTAAATAAGATGCTCAAAGACCGTCAAATGAAAGCGGAAGCAACACACGCGGTCATTGAAGCTATTCAAGCGGACGTGAAAACGCTTTTAGCGCACGTTGAAGCCAACCAAAAAGCAATCAACGAAGTCAAGATGATCCTTGAGGATGCCAAAGGTGTACATGAGGAACCTTCCACATCCAAACGTGCGTTGGTGTTCCTGACTACTGCCGCAGCTGGCATCGGTTGGTTCGTTATGAATACCATCGGTGGACGCAGCGGCGAATAACCGGAACGCATTACTTTTTAGGCAGGGAAGGTGTTTCAACCACCTCCCTGCTTTTTTTATACATGAATAGTAGTCGGCACGCGCCGCCGTGCCGTAACCATAACTTGACAAAGCACTATCGGTAAAAGGTCCCGGGTATATGTCATCGAATACCCCTAAATACCCTCAACCTCCCTTCACTCAGGCGATTGAACTTTATGGCGACAGAGTTGGAAGTAAAGGGAATTTTAAATTTGCCGGCTTCGCGTGGATACAGCACACGAAGGTCATACTCGTCCAAGGGGACGCGCATAGCCTAAGCAGTGCCCCTGAATGGCGATGTTTACTACGCTTAACCGCACTTGCACATCGCCTCAAAAAGCCTATCCTTTTCTGGGATATAGCTGTTACGCATATCGCGGCGATACAACGTAGAACTTCGTTAGCCTGTGCACACGTTATTCAGAAAACCGAATTGGAGCTGCTCAGACTGCCACATCCTATCATTACTGTTTTTGAGGAGGCTGATAATGTTGATCACGCTGCTCCTGAAATCATATGGAATGATGGGAGTGTACTTATCAGGGCACCCGACGCACAATTTTCCGAACAGAAAAAGATCAAAATCGCACAGCACCCTACAGACATCGCGCCTGCAATCTTGGAACTGCTGTGTCAAGCAGAGGCGGTTCCCGCTACAGAATTGATCAAAAACCGGCGAGAATCCTTACATTTCCTCGTGAAAAGTTAGCTGACCATACAATGAGGAGACGTTACAATGTTTGAAGCGAAATTAAAACCCCACCTTGAGATAATCCTCTCTGCTATTGCCAATAAAATGGTGGCACTCGGTATTACTGCGAATATGGTAACGCTTTTTGGGTTCTTCGTGAATCTTATCGCGACCTTTTACTTCGCCACGGGGCACCTGATTACGGGGGGAATTCTTATTCTATTTGGGGGCAGTTTTGATATGATAGACGGTGCCGTTGCGCGGGCGCAAAGAAACTTACGAGCCTCCGGGGCACTCTTGGATTCCGTTATTGATCGCTATTCGGAAGGTTTCCTTTTTCTCGGAGCACTCATCTATTTTTATTCTTTGGAGAGTCTGCTGGGGATAGTTTTAGCGTTTGGGGCATGGTTCGGTTCAATCCTCGTCAGTTATGTCAGAGCGAGAGCAGAGGGACTCCAAATTACTTGTAAAGTCGGACTCATGCAACGACCTGAACGTATCATCTTACTCGGCACCGGTACACTCATCCAAGGGGTGCTCTGGTACAAATTTCCGATTATCCAAAGCACGGGAATGATCCTGCTCTGTACGCTCGGTATCCTGACGCTCACCTCACATATTACTGCCGTTCACCGTTTGATTTTCTCCTATCACGAATTAGAACGCTAACCCAGCCCGAGCAGCGATCTAATATCCAAATTAAAGGGCTTTAGCATAAGATCCATCGCAAAGACAAGCACAGTTGCAACCAGAACCACTTTAATCCATTTATCGCCTGCTTTAACTGCCCAGTGACTACCGAGCCATGCACCCGTAGCGTTTCCAGTGGCTAAAGTGATTCCTAAAACCCAATTAACTTGTCCTTGGCTAACAAAGATACCCAGGGCAATAATAGTGTAAAAGAAGATGATAAACACTTTTAGCGAATTTGTGATAACCAAGTCACTGCCGTCAATGATTCGCAATGCAGCAATAATTAACAACCCTACACCTGCTTGAATGAACCCGCCATAAATCCCGACAAAAAAGAGAGCAATACCCGTGATAATTTTGTGGTTTGTGCCGCCCGGATTAATCTTACTTTGTAACCATTCCGTTGGATTGAAAAGTGCTAAAAATAGCATACTTACCATGACTACCGCAAGAATCGGCTCAAAGACTTTATCAGGCGTACGGGTTGCAAGGATTACACCAAGCGTTGCACCTACAAGGGCGGGCAGTGTTAGGGCAATCGCGTAACGGAAATTTGAGACTCCTTTACGCCGAAACCCTAAGATCGCACTGAAATTCTGGCAAAGAATCGCGACTCTATTTGTTCCGTTTGCGACTTTCGTCAAATGGGTTACATCTTGTGTTATGATAGATAACCCCGGTAGGTTCAGGAGGAATATGAGGGTGGGCAATGTGATTAACGAGCCGCCAAAAGCGACTGTGTTTAGGAATCCAGCAAAAGAACCTGCTCCGAAAAGCAGGATAACATACAAAAAATCAAGTCCGAATATTTCAAATCCCATCTGAACCCCTTCCTTCACGTAATATCCTACGTGGAATGGGTGTGTAAAGTTTTTGACACTAAATTCGTTACACCGTTTTCTAATGTTTTGGACATAGCACTCCGCTGGAGTGCCAGAAGGGACACCGGCTTTTCTATAGATATGTTGCTCCGCTGGAGCAAAGAGATATTTTTACAGATAAAGACTTCTTCACGCCAGAGGCGTGATATATCTATAGAAATCAGCAGTGTTCGCAGATGCACTCCAGCGGAGTGCTATGTGTATTGACCAGAGGTCTGTCGGGATAGAAACCGTCTCTGTAAGGTGCCGAATACCTACACACCCCGTGGAGTTTTGCGTCCTTGTTTAATCTTCGCAATCCCAATTAAGATAAGCGCAGTCAGGTTGCCAACGACAATAGCACTGCCAAGTCCCATAATTGCCATAAAACCACCGACCTGAAGAATACTGTCTCCAAATGGACAGTTCCAGTGTAGACCGAAAATAGCTACGGCAGGAATCAATAAACCGAGGAAAAACCCTATTCCTGCAGCAATACCAGCGACATTCTGAAATTTTTTTAAGGCTGGCAGTTGAACTTCAAACATCTGTACCCTTCTTTTCCATTATTTTCCCTAAGCAAGTCCGAGGTATTTATCCCTGCCTTGCACGAGTGCCTCTATTTTCCGGTCTACCACGGAGCGTTGAAGCATCCAAAACCCGCAATCTGGATGGACCCAGCCGATCCGCCCTGCGCCCAACATCTTTTCGGCTTTTTCTATGCTGGAGGCTACGTCATCAGGGGTCTCAATCGGATTCACCTTGACATCAATTACACCGATACCGAGGACAATATCTGACGTAACTGCCTTAAGTGCCTCAAGATCAGCATCAGGACGGTGTTGCAGCTCTAAAACGAGATGATCGCATCGGAGTGTATTCAAGAAGTCGATGAGGGCTTTCCAATTGCCTTTTTGAATGACCTGGCCGCCGTAGTTTCCAAAACAGAAATGGACTGCCTTCTCTCCTTGAAATGCATCAAGGACAGTATTAATAGCATCGGCGGCGCGGGGCGCGTCCTGCGGGTTGCCGGGTATATTGGCTTCGTCAATCTGGAGACAGGCACAATCGAGTTCTCGCACCTGTGCCGCTAAAACTGTTGATAAGGCAGTCAGGAGTGCATCAAAGTCGCCATAGTGTTTATCCAATAACGTCCGGGCGAGCATATACGGACTTGTTACCGTAAATTTAATGTTTTTACCAGCAGTGTCTACGGCACGTTCGCAATCGGAAACGAGGTTTAACGCGCCTTCCCCTAATGCTTTCTCAACAACTCCGGCAGGTTTCGCTCGAAAAGACATCGTTTGCATCTGTCGAAATTCATGCCATTCTTGTCGTCCTACTTCTGACCTTATACCCGAAAGGGGGCGGATAAAATAATCAATCATTCCGTTGGTATCTGGATGGTTTGGGTCAAAGCGGTAGAGTTCGCCGTCTGTCGGCAGATCGATACCACGTTGCCGCTGAATATCCACGACAACCCGTGTCGCATCAAGAAGCGACTGTTCCGTCGGCATCGACAGAAGCCACGTCGGTACAGGATAAGAACCGACAGTTGTGGTTAAGATTTCTGGTTTGTTTGATAGATTTTTCACCTGTACGGCACCTTAGTTGTTCATCAACTCAAACGATTCAAGTTCAAAAACGGAGTCAATTGTCTCGTCACCCCGAGTCTGAGACTGTGTAAATTTAACAATGCCGACATCCGGGGCAATCCACTTTTTCACGACAGTGATGTCAAGTGGGAAATCTTGGTTTCCAATATCGAAACCCCACCAAAATGATTCCTGAACCTGAAAAACATGTTCAAAAGTCCCCGCTGGCACAGTCACTGTCTCTTCTGAAAGCACCTCAAATTCGTCAAGGCCATCACCAAGAGGGAACAGTTCCGGCACTAATTTTGCCTGAAAGTTAACATCCCACTTCTCGCCCGGGATAAGTGGAAATTGATATAAAGGCAGGAACGGCTCGAACAGAATTGTGTCCCCTGTCCCGGATGTAGTATTCTGCGCGTGTTGCACAATACCTGAAACTTCACCTTTTTCATCAAAAATCGGTCCCAAATAAGTGTAGTTGACGATGTTCTCTAAATCCGCATGCGTACTGGACTTCTGAAGCACAAAACTCTCGATCGTTGTTCCACCAGCGCGTTGAATTTGAATCGTATCTATGATCTGAAAAGTAATCTCACTACCGGTTTCATCACGGTAGTGCCAGGTGTTTCCCACAGCCAATGGATAATAATTACCCGGTCGCGTCTGCCACACTTGGATGTCAAGTGTGCTTCTTGTGGTGTTTTCGCCGTCACTTACTGTAACTTCAATTTGGTACTTGCGTTCAGTTTCGGGTGCCCGCCAGACCGCACCAGAGGCGTTCTCCGTTAATTCGCCGCCTGTAATTGACCAAGTATATGATAACACATCATTCTCAAGGTCGCCAGTTACCAAGCGAATTTCCACCTCCGCCCCAGGGGCAACTGTATCTGATTCTGCTTCAAAGGTTAAAATGCGTGGCGCGAGATTTGTATCGCGCGATACATCATCACCGCAGCCTAACCCAACAGTTATAAGTAGAAACCCAAGGATCTTCCATGCATCGGTCATTTTTGCAATTTTCATGTTTTCTCCACATACATGAGCCGTTTCTCCAAAAAATACCTTTACATTTCAGCAGAAGTTTCGCCAAGAAATATCCTCGGTTGGACGATTGATACCTTCGTCCTTATACTTTATCCCTCAAGCGGTTTACCGCGTAAGACTTCACGAGATTGGGTCGCACCGTTTCCTGTTACATTGTAAGCGAAGGTGTTCATCAACCGATCATTTACTGAATTATTCGGTGCGGAGCCGTGGATAATCAGCGCGTTAAAGAAGACACCGTCGCCTGGCTCCATTTCGAGTGCCACAGCGTCTTCCCGTTCTTGGTAGTGACCAGGGAGGAATACGCCAAAGGTCTGGTGTTTCCTTTCGTGTTCTTGCAAACCCCAATTGTGGCTTCCGGGAACAAACTGGATGCATCCGTTCTCAAGATTCGCCTCGCTGATAGCCAATTGACAATTGATCATGACAGGTTTGTTGTTATCATTTTTCCAATAGGCGTAATCCTGATGCCACGGGATAGCCGTACCATCACCACCGGCTTTCGGAAGCAATTTACTGTGATACAGCGAAATGTTTTTACCCATCAACGCTTCTAATGTATCCAACATATCATCACAGCGAAGCAGACGATTGAGCGTTGGACTCACCAACTCACTATGCATTAACTGCTTAATACGCGGCGGATGGTCCTCTGAATCGTAGACCTCCCAGGAAATTCCGATCCCATCAGTCGGTTGTTTTGCCATACGATTGTGTATATCTTTGATTTCTTCGTGAATGAGTGCGATATCTTCTGAAGAGACAAGCCCTTTTTTTAAAAGATAGCCATTTGCCTCATAAAACTGTTGTTCTTCGTTCGTAAGTCCCATGTGATTTCTCCTTAACCCATCCAGCGCAATCACTAAATGGTGTGAATCTTTCCGCCTAAGTGAAATTTGCATTTAAAAGTATACACCACGTTTCCAGAAAAATCAAGGGATTTCCGTTTTAATTGTGCACTTGAACGGACGCTGATAGAAAAAAGTTTACTTTCATCGCAAACGCTGCTAAAATATGAATATTATACCATTTCTGTTAATAAATCGCTCTTCACGTAGAATAAACTTCCAGTTTGTTCTACATAACGACACGTTTCTTGAA
>VXZK01000141.1 GCA_009845545.1 Candidatus Poribacteria bacterium | reverse complement strand
TAACTGCTGCAGAAAATGCATTGTCAGGTATACGCAAAGTCATCGCAGAATTCAAGGAATAAGGATGCTTCGCTTACCGGAAACATGCGAATTGATTGTCAGAGCCATATATTTCCAGATACTTATATTGATATCCTTGCACAGAACCCACATCCGCCCCAAGTGATTCGTAGTGGCAGCGAGGCTGTCGTCACGTACGGCGATGTCCAAACATTTCGCCTACAAGACGAAGCCTACGATCCGAAACGCAAACTCAAAGACATGGACGCGGCGGGAGTCGATATGGCACTGCTCAGTACCAATATCCCTCCGCCATGTATGCTTGTCCCTGAATTAGGCAACAAAGGGGCGCAAGTGATCAACAACGCCATCGCCAAACTTGTGGATACATACCCACATCGATTCGCAGGATTAGCATGCCTGCCGTGGCAAAATCCAGATGAAGCAATCGCAGAGATGGATCGGGTAAAACAGCACGGATTCCGCGGGGTAATGCTCTATTCACACATCGGTGGAAAACCGGTTGACACGCCAGAATTTGAACCCGTCTATACACACGCCGAAACACTACGGATGCCGATTGTCATGCATCCGACCGTCCCGACATGGGGCGACGCAATCAAAGACCACTGGATGATCGGTATGATGGGATTACAAGTGGATAACAGTTTCGCGCTGCTGCGATTGATTCTGAGTGGGATTCTTGAACGTCACCCTGATATACAACTTGTGATGCCGCACGTTGGTGGTATCCTACCCTATATGAGCGGCAGGATCGACCATCAGACCGAGGTATTGGGTAGGGCAAGAGATAACATAGCACAACCACCAAGTGCGTATCTACAACGGGTTTATTTCGACACTGTGTCACCGTCAGCGCAAGCACTGCAATACGCCTACGAGTTTTCCGGTGCGGGTCGTCTGCTGTTTGGAACAGACCATCCGTGGGTGGATATGCCACGGTTTGTCCGTTTGATTGAGGAGATGCTTATCCCTGAAGCAGATAAAGCACGGATTTTTAGTGAAAACGCCATAGAGTTGTTCGATTTAAACTGAGAACCTCACCAGTGACAGAAAAGAGGGGTTACGACATGCCACACGAATTGACTGATGCCGAAAAGTTTTTCTTTGAAAACAACGGCTACCTCGTCTTGGAAAATTTTCTTGAGACTTCGCACGTTGCAACGCTCAGAGACGCCCTCGCTGAATCTATTGAGATGCGGCGGGAACGTGAGGAGAACGGGTTAACGCAAACCGGGATGACGCATATTCACGGCGAGAAAAGCACCCGTATCTTCTATATCCTTGGCGACCATCCGGCGTTCTTGGAACTCTTGGATTGGCAGCCGATTTTGCCGTATGTCACAGGATTGCTCAATAAGATGCCGCACCACCACGCCTCAGATGCCATCGTTGAAGACGGTTCGGAGCTGATAGAACGTGCGATGGGGTGGCACATCGACGGACACGATGAAGGCTATCGCAACCTACGTCCAATTCCGTTTTTACAACTCAAAATTGGCTACTATCTGACAGACATGACAGAAGGCGGACAGGGGAATCTGTGGCTTATACCGGGCAGTCACACGGCGATGTATGACCCGAACCATGAAGATCTGCGGTATCCGTATGAATATCCAGGGGCGCTTGAGGTCTGCGCGCCACCGGGAAGTGCGATTCTATTCCACAACGCTGTCTGGCATTCCGCTGGTATCTTCACGAAACCGGAGGGGCGGCGCGAGATGCTCTACTACGCTTATGAACACCCGTGGATGATCGCCTCGCAAGAACATTGGGGGTATCCTAAACATTTCTATAACAAAGAACTCTCGCCGGAACAGCGGAAGTTTTTCCACGGGTTCGTCTTCGATCCGCCGGAACAGCGGTGGGGATAGTCTATAACGCAAGGAGGACGCGATTATGCGTTTAACCGAATCTCATGTTTCGTTTTTCCATGACAAGGGGTATCTACTGCTTGAAGATGTACTTGATGAAAGCGATCTGGGGCCTGTGATTGCTGAGTATGAGGGAATCATTGCGGAACGTGCCGAGAGGTTGTACGCGGAAGAGAAGGTTAGCGATACACACGCCGATAAACCGTTCACGGAACGCCTGCTTCACCTTGCAAACGAGGCACAAGAGGTAACAGCGAATCTGGATATTATGCAGGCACGCGGCGAGGCGACTTTCAATTTTCTCAAGAACCCGAAAATTCTGGACATCGCGGAGTCTTTTGTCGGTACCGAGATTATCTGTAACCCGATCCAACATATCCGTGCGGTCTTGCCAAAAAAGAGTTCCCAACGGGCACCGACACCTTGGCATCAGGACGCAGGTGTGTGCTGGCCGGATACGGATCCGTATTTTATGCTTACCGTCTGGATTCCGATTGTGGATGCGACATTGGAAAATGGGTGTCTACAGGTGATGCCGGGCAGCCATAAAATGGGGCTTTTCAGACACGACTGGAACGAGGCAGGATTGACAGTGCTACCAGAACATCGACCCTCTAACCTCACACCGAAAGTGTTGCCGATTCGGGCAGGTGGCGTTATTCTATTCCACAACTACACGCTCCATAGCGCGAAATCGAATGAATCGGAGAGGGTCCGCTGGAGTTTCGATCTACGGTATCACGATGTTTATCAACCGACGGGTCGTCCGTTCTATCCGGCATTTCTGATGCGGAGTCGTCTGCGTCCTGAAGCCGGTAACACGCAATATGAGACGTGGTGTCAACGGTGGGAATTTGCGTTAGAGAATTCTAAGGGTGCGCAAGCCTATCGGTGGCCACGGTAGTCGGTAATTTCTTTGGAAGTCCGGTGCGGTTCCAAACCGCACCTACCGGGCCTGGGGAAAGGAGAAAATGTGCTTGAGATCTCAGATCTGCCTACTGTCAACGCGACGTTAAACACAATCAGCGGTATCCTGCTGACAATTGGGTATGTGTTCATTCGGCAGCGGAAAATTACAGCACATAAAAACTGCATGCTCGCGGCATTCGGTGTGTCTGTGCTTTTTCTTATCAGTTATGTTATCTATCACGCCAATGCGGGGTCAAAACCGTTTACACAACAAGGATGGATTCGTCCCGTCTACTTTACTATCCTGATTTCACACATCCTTTTGGCGTTTGTCATCGTGCCGTTGGCGTTACGTACGCTTTATTTGGCGTGGCGCGAACGGTTTGATGCACACCGTCGCATCGCAAAAATTACTTTCCCGATTTGGCTGTATGTCTCGGTAACAGGCGTGATTATCTATCTGATGCTGTATCAGTTAGGTTAACCATGATAGCAAAAATTGGATTTCGGCATATAATCCTATAAGTGTTACTTGAGGAGCATCTGATTTATGAAATCGACACTGACTTTTATCTCTACAGTGTTGTTCATTAGCACGCTTTTTCTCCCAACCACCTTCGCGGAGGACTACACGCTATGGAAATTGCCTGAAGGGGCAAAGATGCGATTTGGAAAAGGTACAACAGAGAATATTGTAGGAAGCACCATATATCAATTTTCGCCCGATAGCAGTCAACTCGTCGTATTTACCTCAATTGGTATTTGGATCTATGATGTCCAAACAGGAAAAGAGATAAGATTATTAACAAAACATAAGGTAAGATGGGCTGGCAATACTGCTCTTAGCCCTGATTGGCAAGTATTCGCAGATTTGAGTAATAGTTCTGAAAAGCACGAGATTAAGTTATGGGATTTGCATACCGGTGAACTTAGAACTACCTTTGATAATCAGGATGCGTGGGTGAATTCTGTGGCATTTCATCCGGATGGAAAAATGCTCGCGAGCAGCGATTCCAAAGGAGCGATTCGGTTATGGGACATTGCATCAGGGAAACACAAACACATTCTTACACCGCATAAAATTGTCGACGAAGTGATGTTCAGTCCGGATGGACAGACAATTATGAGCCGAAGAAACAATGATTACCAGTTGTGGGACGTTGCCACTGGTGAATTTAAGATAAGTCTGGACGATCCAGTGACAATTGACAATATGGTCTTCAGTCCTGATGGAGCTTTTCTCCTTGGTGCAAATCGGAGCGAACTTCGCTTGTGGGATCTTGATACCGGAAAAATTAAGATGAGATTAGGTATCCCGAGTGCTTATGGGATGCGCCCCGTGTTTTCGCCCGATGGGAAAACGATTGCAAGTGCCGGTGGAAACGATTATACAGTTCAACTATGGGATTCGCACACAGGAAAACTGAAAAATGCCCTTATAAGGGATCCAAAGTATGTTAAAATGATTATGGTTACCGAGGGCATTCCTGAACTGATAGATTACGCGACGAAGCGTGTCGAATCAATTGCCTTCAGTCCCGACGGACGCACTCTCGCGGTTTCAAGTTATGGTGAAATTGTATTTTGGGATACTGAAACCGGACAACATAAGAAGGCACTGACAGGTGAGGGGTTTTTTGACAGACTTTTGTTCAGTCCTGACGGACGTACCCTCGCTGCACAAAACTACAACTCACAGGGTGGATCCGGAATTTATTTATTGAACATAGACACCACAGACATCCGAAAATCCACATTCCGGTACATCGTCACTGGACATAATAGGGAGACTACCTCTATTGCCTTTAGTCCAAATGGACAGACACTCGCTAGTGGACATGAGCATGCAGTCCGGTTGTGGGATATCACGACAGGAGGACTCAAAGCCCTTTGCCAAGGACACCCCTATCAGTTACGAGTTACATCTGTTGTGTTTTCTCCGAATGGAGATACACTTGCAAGTTTAAGTATCAGTACACAGAATTCTGATGGAAAAGCCGAGATTCTTCTGTGGGATGCGACTACCGGCAAATATCAAACAACCATCAAAGGACACAGTAAAGCGTTGAGTAATAAACGACTTGGCGCCGATGGTGGCGGGATTGTTTTCAGCCCAAACGGCGAAGTGCTTGTCAGTGGAAGTTTGGATGGAACAGTTCGGCTGTGGAACCCAAAAACAGCAGTCAGTGCTTCATTTTTTCACCGATTATGGGGCAGTATTTTTGGTCATCAGAAGGCGAAACTCAAAAAGCATACAGACTCCATTACATCTGTTGCCTTGAGTCCTGATGGACGCACCCTTGCAAGCAGTAGTTCCGACGAAACTATCCGTCTTTGGGATTTGCGCCGTCGAAAACTGAAAGCAACACTTGAGGGACATGTGGATAGAGTAAGCGCGATCGCCTTCAGCCCTGATGGGAAAACGCTCGCGAGTGGTGATAGGAACGGCATCTTACTCTGGAATGCTGCCACCGCGCAACACAAAAACACCCTCATCATGAGATGGGATCCTGGTGCCCGGCAACACATCCTCACCGTTAATGAGGATAAACGAATGTCTCTACCTATGGTCAAGCCGACGCCCCCGTCCCCTAAAAACAAAACACCATCAAATCCCATTCTCTATGTTTTTAGCATTGCATCACTTGCCTTTAGTCCAGATGGTAAAACCTTGGCATGTGCCGGATCGAATGGCGCAATTGCGTTGTTGGATATGTCAACTTTGCAGATTAAAAAGAGTTTCAGTGAACACGGGGCTTGGGTGAATTCGGTTGCGTTCAGTCCGGACGGACAGACACTTGCGAGTGGAAGCAAGGATGGCACAGTTTTGATTTGGGAATTAGATCCATAGTTTTCAGAAGGGAAGATGCCGAAAAAATAGGCGCGGTTTCATGAAGATTTAAAAATTAATTCGGTAATTTATTGGAGAAGTCCGGTGCGGTTCCAAACCGCACCTACCGGGCCTGGGGAAAATCGGTAATTTATTGGAGAAGTCCGGTGCGGTTCCAAACCGCACCTACCGGGCCTGGGGAAAATCGGGATTACCGATTTAAATAATTAAACTTCATCAAACCGCGCCTACCAGAGTAAAGATTTACCTACCTGCCTATTGTTGTCTCTATGCAGCAAACGGACGAAATCCTCGCAACATTAAGCCTCGATCACTATTAGATTTCTTTGCTTCCTCGGCTGCGGCGGCTCGCTTCTCTGCCTCTGCACGATTTGCTGTCGTTGTCCCCCCGATAATCACAAAGTCATCTGTTCGGCGATAGCGGTTGATGAAGATCGGACGCGGTTTGTCGGACATGTTCTGTTTGGAACCGTGTACGGTCTTGACGTTAAAGAAGATCGAATCACCGGCTTTGCCTTCGACTGGGAGCGCGCTCTCCCAGGGCCACTCATCCTCCGCCAGACCGAGGTGCGAGAACGTGTCAATATGCTTGAGTTGTCCGAGTTGGTGTGAACCCGGCACGACGTGTAACGCCCCATTTACCAAGTCGGTGTCTACAACATAACTCAGAATGCCGACGGGTCCCTGATAGCGGTGTTCAAAGTACGCAGAATCCTGATGTAGGTGCTTTGGGTGTCCGCCAACGGGTTCCTTATAGAGGCACTGCCCGTTGCCGAATATCTCAACATTCGGTCCCAAGATGGCCTCAACGATATTGGCAGTATTTTCATCGAAAGCGGACTGGAAAAACGCCGCGCTTGTCTGATAACCTACCGACAGTACCATGATCTGTTTGTCGCGTTCGTAGCCTTCTGGTGCCGGTAAGAATAGCGTGCCATTCGGTGTACGCCACCCTTCGACAATCCGTTCCGCCTTGTCAAGTAGGGATATAGATTCCGCCGCGGCTGCCTCAATATCTTTGTGTATTGCTTGAATATAAGGTGCCATCAAACCGCGTACGACGAGACACCCGTGTTCTTCAAAGATGTCTGCGGCTTTGTGGACATCTAATGCATCCACGGACATTTCAATATCTTCAACTGATACTTTAGGTTCTTGGTTCACGCAAATATCTCCTTGATTTATATGTACCCTGACACTCGGTAGTATTCTTGTGCCTACTCTTTATCACCCCACGAGGGTCGCCTACCCGTTAGTTCTTCGAGATAACTTGCCGTTCGGTTGACCTCTTCTTTGAGTCTCTGACTTGAACTCCGTTTTGCGGTGTCCTCTGTGTTGTATCGCACTTGGTAGGTATCTTTTTTTAGCGGATGCAGGACGTACTCTCCGGGAACATTCTGATTGATGTATCGGAGCATGTCGTGGAGGAGCCAGTAGAGGTCGGTAGCGGAATACCGGAGTTTGTTCTCTGTCGAGTGTGCGCTTACAGCATCAAGCGTCTGTTTTACAGCATCAATAACTTCGCTGAGTGTATAAGACTTTTTTTCATATATACAAATATCATTCCACCATTCCACCCGCCAGTCGCCTGATGATTGGCGGGTGCAGGAGATACCAGCGGTTTTGAGAGCCTCCTCATTGCGCTCCCAAATCCCCCAAAACTCCGCGGTGGCGGGGGCGGTGCGGCGGGCGCGGGGCCCACTGTGCGTTTGAACAAATTCTGATGGTCCCCAATTGAGCCGGACACCTTCCAGTTCAACTGGCTGATCGATGTCGTCAACATTCCCTGTATAAGTATCACTCATTTTTTTCGCCTCCTGCTACTTTAACGGTAGGCATTCGTACTGGCTGTGCCTCAAAAGTTTGAATAGTGTCAGCGGCATTTCGGATCTGGATGAGCTGCGATGCGATGCTGACAGCGATCTCTGGCACAGTTTTCGAGTTAATATCTAATCCGATCGGTGCATAAACCCGTTGGAGATTCTCTTTAGAAATTCCGGCCTCCATTAAGTCGTCAAAGATAAGTTTAATTTTGCGGCGGCTGCCTATTAAGCCGATGTATCGGGCATTCGACTCAACGACACTGTGTAACGCAGATTCATCGTGCTGATGCCCACGGGTGACAATCACGACATAGGTGAGTGGCGTAATCGGGTAATTTCGGAGTTCGGTTGCGATGTCACCGATGATGATCTCGTCTGCCTCTGGTAAGCGTTCCGCCGAGGCAAAATCGGCGCGGTCGTCAACAATAACGACATCGAAATCTAACCAACTTGCGAGATGGCAGAGGGCTTGACCGACGTGCCCTGCGCCAGCAATGAGGAGCGTTGGACGCGGTTGCAACGGTTCTAAGAAGACTGCAGTCGAGTCGTCCTCACGAAATACGCGCGCTGTGTTGTTTTCGAGGATCCCAGTGGTCTCCTCTTCAACTGCGGCTTCCAAAGTCGCGTCGCCTAATGTGCCGATGCGTTCACCCGTAGCAGCAAAGATCATCTTCATGCCGACATGGACATTCTGCTTGGCACTCGTCACAACCGTAGCATAGACAAGCGGTGTATTTTCATCGTTCAGGGTTTGGAGCTGCTCAAACATCTCCGCTTCCGTTTCAGTCTTTGGCAGATCAATGAAGATTTTCATATTTCCGCCACAGATGAGTCCATCATCCCAACCATAATCGCTATCCAATTGAAACTCAAGGAGCCGTGGTACTCCGCCCTGCATCAACCCAATGGCTTGTCGTCGCGCCTCTGCTTCCACACAACCACCACCGAGTGTGCCGATATTCCGCAAATCGGGAAGGATAAGTAACTTTGAACCCGGTTTTTGTGGCGTTGACCCCTTCGTTTCCACAACAGTACAATAGGCAGCGACTTGATCGGATTCAATTAGTTCTGGGATTTTTTGATATATTTCTCTCATTTTTTTTTACCAATTGGCTATTGGAGCCCGCCAACCATTAGCAATTAGCCATCGGCAGGCAGCCATAAGAGAGTCATTGGGTTTCACAAGGAAATGCGTTGTAATGTCACGGAGATTGATCTTCAGCACTCTGGGTGACTAATTTTTTGAACTGCTCGCGCTGATGCCCATCCAACTCAAGCGGGACAATCGATGTTACACCGTCGCTTCCAATTTGCGCTGGAACGTTCAGATAAACTGATGTTTCGCCAGCGGATATATGGGTGCCGACACTCATGACCCGCTTTTTATCAAGGGCTATCGCTGAAACTACCTGCAAAATATAGCTTATCAAGGTATATTCGGATTGCGTGGTATAAGGGCAACGCTGTGAGACCGCTTCAGAGAGACTGTCGATTTCAGTTTCAGACATGAGTTGCGCTAAGGGGATGCCGTTCACCCGACAGTATTGTGGCAGCGGATATGTCTCCCAATCACTCCCAATCGTCAAAGCGGTTACATCTTTTACGGAGACCTCAACGCGTTTGGCAATTTCAGCGGTTAGGTGTGCCGTAGCAGCCCCATTTCCGAGACCAATAATTCTCCCACCGCCGAGTGCCTGATGCGTCCATGCGGCGATGTAATTTGCGGGCGATATCGCCATTAATATCTTGGCATCCGATGCGTGCTGTTGGATTCCGGGGACAAACCGTCTGACAAGCGAGATTCCTGTTGTTTTTGACGCTTGCGCGGAACGGAAACCGGATTGTCCCATCGGTGGCAGCAGAATAATCACGTCTGCGCCAGATAAACCTTCCAACGCATTAGAAAATGAAATTGCAGTATCACTTGCGCTTAACGCGTTTGATTCCACAAGATCTCGAAGTCTTCCAGGTGTATCTTCTTTTGAAGAAACAAACCTATTTTTGTTGGACGTCGCATCCGACACGAAGACAATTTCGTGTGCCGCCTCCGATTGACACAAGCCCCAGGCAGCCGAAACGGCAAGCTGACTGTTGCCCAATAAAGCTACTTTCATCTATCACCCTACACCCTATAACGGACTTACGAAAAGTCGATTCATTTGCGTGCTATGTCTACGATTACGCCTTTTGTGACAGGGCGTGCACTGACTTAACATGCTTGAAACATCTATATGCGTTGGAAACCTCAAACTACACTAAAAGGGTCTCAACGATTGCTTGAAATTGTTCCTCAATATATTGACGGTGGCTGTCCATCTCGGAATCTGATGCCAATTTTGTGGATACCAATTCATCGTATCGTTCAACGTATTCGAGCAAGGTGTCCACCTCTTTTTCATAACAGATTGCCGAGGCGAGTACTTTCTCCTTCAACAAAAGCGGGAGTTCCGTCTCAGTAATCTGGGTTAATTCCCATCGCCATACCTTTTCAGATATATAGGCGACAAACTGATCCAGCAGGTCTCCTTGATAGTCGGTGCTTTGAAGTGCCTTTACCTCTTGAATGAGTCCTAAAACGTGGTTGAAAAGTTCATCCGAGAAGTGTTGTCGTAACTCCATGAGTAGCCTACCGGTTGTCGATATTGGTAGCTGATTTTGCAGGAGAAACACCCGCAGGTTCGGATAATCTTCAAGACTCTTACTTCCATCAAGCCATGTTTCGCCTATTGCGGGCAAATCGCTTACGTCGAAACTAAGTACCTGCTGTTTCCGAATCTCCTCAAGGTTAGAAGTGCGCGGATCAAGCCCGGCTGTTGCTAAAGTGGCGATAACCTCTTCCTGCCGGTAAGGTCTTAGGAACGTCATAAGCTCTTCGACTTTCTGCTGTTCTGCCTCAACGGCTTCCACATTTACTGCGCCGCCATTTTGGGAGTTTCCACGTTTCCGCTTTTTTCCCTTTTGGGGTGCATTTGTGAGCCTATTTGCCCGCTTCGCTAAAGTGTTGTGATACCCCAGCAATTCCTCGTACAGTATTGCGAGTAGCGTATCGCCATGGATAGCCAGCATCGCCCCCGTAGTGATATTCGCCAATTCGTGCCCGGTTTTTGAGATGATTGCCCGATTCAGGTTGCGTTCTATCAATTTCCGGTCCTTTTCGGCTTGAATAATCAGTGTGCTTCCCAACATAAGGTTGATTAGCCTTTTCGTCTGGTCTGGTACACTGAGATTAATATCACACGTGGGTTGGACTTCGGCAAGGAGCCGTTCTCGCAGTTTCCCATCAAGTACCAACGTCCACAGCGTAGCGTAATGCTGTTGTGCATCCGATTTCGGTGGAAGGTTCGCCAACCACTGCTTTATAGTTGGCAAATACAATTTCACATGGTCAAGGAGTCGTTGAAAAGTGTCATCAGGAATTTCAAAACCGGGAAAATTAGCAGTTCTACTTCGCTGCTGCGCTTGTTGTGATCGGCGCTGCACCTGCCCGGTTTTCACCATCAGTAGGAGATCAACTAAGGGTTGAATAACCTTTTCAAAGTCCTGCTTGTGCTGACTTACAAAGTTAGCGAGTTCCAGTAATTCCAACCAGATAGTTGTCAACCGTTCGATTTGGGTAGCATGCAAAGTCGATCGGAGCGTGAAGCCGGCCATTTTTTCACGGACGGTTGCGCGCGTCCATTGCGGTAGATATATCTCATCTAAGCGTTCATTATTTTCAAAAGTTAGGAGTTCGATCTGTCTGACAAAGTCTGTCTGAATAAAGTCTTGTTCAAACACTAAATCATGAAACAATCCGGCAGCCCTGTCCAGTACCTGATTCGCCAATTTGTAAGAGGATTGAATGAGGTGATTCAGGGTTAACTGTTGGTTATCCTGTAGCTGCCAAAATTCTATCATGGAGTCGATATTTTGGGTGAGTGCCTCGGTTTTCGCCGCTGCGACTGCCGCCTCAAAATGTTCGGTAAGATATTCGGCATAAAAATCAACGAAAGCCAGTATTGTACTCCGCAATTCTCGAACCACGAGGTCGTCCCATACCTTATTGTGAACGCGCTGCCCTGGTCCTAACACAAGCGCCCTCAGCCGGGTCTCAACGCCTTGCTGGAATTGTGCCATAAGTTGATGGGCTTGCTGGTTAGCTTTCACTGTATACGCTTCGATCTTCTTTGAGCTCTCAGCAATCGCGGTCTCAATATCTTCGGCGGGTGCGTTGAACGTGAGAGGTACTAACTTGAGCGTCTCCGGTTCAAGCGGATCGTAAACCGCTGCTGTGGCAAGTACTTGGACAGCATCAAATCCCTCAACTGCATCCGGTATTTCTTGGTCTTTATTATTAGAAACATCGGACAATCGGGTGCGAAGTGTTAGACTGTAGCCCAAATCAGCGAGATCTGGGTACTGTTTAATATGCGTCCGAAGGACTACAAGGAGTACGTCGTAGTCCTGTGTAAGCATTCGATCAAAAAGGACATCCTCATTGAGATGGATGCGATGGATATGGGTCTGCTCCGGAACAATAACAGTTGCGGCGTGCATACCCTCAGTTTGCGCGAGTATATACGCGCCGGTTTTGATAGTACTCGGTATTGCCAAACGTGCTTTCAAAACATCCTGTGTGAGTTCAGAAAGGGTCAGGGATTTTCCTAAATTTTGGATGGTTATTTCCGAGACAACGCCATCGGCGAATTCAGTGATTTGGCGTGCGTTGCGTTCCAATTCTTGTATGCTTCTGTGGACCCGGTCATAGTCATCTTGTGTTTCAGCAGTGACTTTCGCTTCGTCAATCCAAGAGACCCATGCCCCTGGACGTGGTCGCATTTTCAGCGTTAGTTTGCCATCTTCTGAGTCAAAACCGGGTAGAATGTCGCCCTCTGAAGTCTCTTTCGGTGTCCAAACGATAAGATGTTTATCGGATTTGACACCGAGCCCCAAGCCAAAAGTATCTCCCCAACTCATCCGTCCCTCAATACTGGATTTGATTTTATCAACTAACGTAAAAAGCGTTTCTGAACGAAAATTAAGTGATAATCCTTGCATTGGGTCGATTTAATATGTGCCTTTCAAATAAATTTAGGTAATGAATTTGTAAATGACCGGTATATGCCCAACGATCTCGTTTTTAACTCAGACCGTTATGCCCAGTCAGTTAAATAAATTATAACTTGATGGTAACACAACGCGCACAGATATTTTCTGTGTAGGTGCCGTAATGAAAATTCTGGCAGCCGTAAAGGGGTAGATGGACTTATGAAGCAATTGCGTAAGTCCTATCCATGTAACTTTAGCCAGAAGGTGCCCTTTGTGGTTACATCAAGAAAAATAATAACAAAAAATCAGTATTCTGCTCCTGCCTTATCGGCTCATCTGCTGTTCCACAGTTGCACGATAGGTTTCACGAAGGCTATTGAATCTCAAGTCCCCATGCGTCCCAGCCTTGTGTTTTCTTGCGTGCAAACAGTTCGATCTTACATTGCTGCGGAAACATCTCTTCAATCCGCTCACGCACGACATCCGGTTTTTCAGAGTGGCGTGACCGTTTGATTTGAACGAGTTGCCGAACGTTTCGTGCGCCGCGTGGTTGCGGAATTTTACCGCGTTTGAAAACGAGGCACAACTCACACTGGCTCATCGTATAGTAGCCGGGGTTTACGCGTTGCTTATCCCAAATAAAGGCGACTGTTGCCCACTGAAACCCCCAAGCCTTGCCAAGCCGAATTGCTTGATCCAAGTGCGGAGACGAACTCCACATAAAAAGCAGGCAATTCTCTTCACTGATAGCGGCAATATCCCAGGTCTCCATTTCTGACACCGATACCGTCGGATAATGCCGAATTGCGCCGCCGCTGTCTTTGCCGCCGCTCCCTGTGTGTTGAAGTTGGCCTTTGTAATCCCACGGCGGATCTGCGTAGATAATCCCGTACTTTTTATCCGGAAAGGGAGCGTATGATGCCATTAATTCCTACTTCGCTTCAACACTGAGTCCTTCTTGAGGGATGTCGTTGTTAGCGACAAGCATGTCTCGGTCAAAAATGAAGTCACTGCGCGAACTCCCAAGGCTTTCGCCCTCTTCCTGGCGTTCACGGAAGTATTGTGGGAGCGTCAAACCTGTCATGCGTATAGCGTCTTCGGGGCAAGCTTCAACACAATATCCACAAAATATGCAGCGGAGCATGTTGATTTCAAAGACATCGGGATATTTTTCGCGCGGATACCCCTCTCTGGTTGTCCATCCTTCTGGTGCAGGTGCTGCCTGAATGGTAATGCAATCAGCTGGGCAAGCCGTCGCGCATAAGAAACATGCGACGCACTTAATCTCATCTTTCTCGGTTGTCGTCAGTTTGTGAATGCCGCGATACCGTTCGTTGCGCTCATCCACACTCCTCGGATCTTCAGGGTATTGATATGTCAATTTCTTTTTCGGGATATGCTTCAGCGTCGTAAACATCCCCTTAATCAAGGCGGGGATATAGAGTCTATCCCAAAAAGACATCTCTTCGTTAACTTTCATTTTTTTAATTATGGCCTCCTGGGCTAAAAAAACGCCCAATCAAAAACCCCTCCACTTCGTTTCGGACAGGTTTCCGGTGCAGTTGAACCGTCTCCGTAACTTGCACGTCTATCTGTTTTACGTTAACGGTCAGTCGTGTAATAGCGATAATAGGCACGCCAGCGTTATCCGCGGGTGCTTGCGATTATCGTTCTTGCCGTGATTTGCGGAAGAAACGTTCAAATTGTTTTGCGATTTCAGGATCCTCTTTTTTCAGATGACGGATGCCTTCTTCGGGTCCATATTGCTTTAAGGTTTGCATCGCACGCGAAAATCGATCAGGCGATAAATTTTCACTGAATTGTGTCTCTAAACTTTGTTCTGAGAAGCTTTTGTGATACTCACAACGGCTAAAGCCGTGTGCTTCTTTGCTTCCTCGTGGGAGGC
>VXZK01000296.1 GCA_009845545.1 Candidatus Poribacteria bacterium | reverse complement strand
CTTGTAACCCAAACAAACGCTCAATCAACTGATTTATCCGCCCCTAATAAAATGTTACACTTTTTATCAAATTATTTTTTTTCGGGCAGCGGAACAAATCAAAAAACGCCTCTGAACCCTTACCCCTACTCAGTTCTCTGGCGATTGCTCTGTACACTAAATGTTACACTGGTGTAACATTTTATAGAGCGATCTTCCCGGATTTTTCGGTATCCGTTTCGGATTTCCAGCAAGATACGACTTGGCACGAAAATTTTAAAATAAGGAGCAAAAAAATGGCGATTTACACATGGCGCGGAGAACAATACTTCGTGACGAAAGATTGGTTGGTAGGCGACTTATACATTCCAATGAATGTCATCACAGAGGCAATCACCCACACGATTTCCGACGATGATTTTGAGGCACATCAGATCGAGGCATACATTCGCGATGCGATGACACTGTTTAAACCAACTGATACGGAGGCAGCAGCTGTTCCGTCTCCTGAAGATATCTCTCTACAAAATACCGAAGCAGGGCGACCGTTGGAACTCGTCATTGGGGACCAGATGTATAGTTTCAATGTAGATCCATATGGAACGCTCGGGGACTTAGCAGCTTGGATATCTGAAACCCTGAATCAGGCGAAGGAACAGGTGATCACCGCACATATTGTACAGTTGGAGGCAGATTTGGAGAATTTGGGATTCTTACACAACAATTTAACAGTGAAAATAAAACTATGAAAATATTACACTGAATTCCCCCTGATAAGGCGGGTGTTTTTGCAAACGCTAAAATCCAATGCGAAGAAAGTGTTTCTTCGCGGGGGGTTGTGCTTGCAGAAGATGTCCAAGTAATTCTAAAATTCACCATAAACCTTGCATTAATTTACAATCTGTTATATGATACCCGCATCTTGTATCAAGGAGAGAACATAGTAATGAGTCTTTTGGGCATTGATGTTGGCACAACAGGGTGCAAAGTCATCGCATTTCGTGACGATGGAACGCTCCTCGCACAGGCGTATGGCGAATATCCGTTGATCCATCCACAGACCGGTTGGTCGGAGCTCGACGCGAATGTCGTTTGGGAGAATATCGCGACTGGCATTCAACAAGTTACCACACAAACAAAATCCGATCCAGTCGAAGCAATCAGCGTTGCCGCGCAAGGTGAAGCGGTGACACCGGTATCCGCCACTGGGCAGATTTTAGCCAACGCTATCACAACCTTTGACGCGCGCACAGCAGGCATCTGTGACGAACTAAAGCAACACATAACGCCTCTCGAAGTAATGCAAATCACCGGGATGCCGATCAGCGATATTCATACGCTTCCGAAACTGATCTGGATGCAGCGGAATCAACCTGACATCTATCGGCAGGTATCAAAGTTCCTCGGCTTTGAGGATTTCGTCTACTTCAAACTCGGTATTCCGCCTGTCGTAGATTATTCCCTCGCGGCACGCACGATGGCTTTCGACATTATCAACAAATGCTGGTCAGAGAAAATGCTCGGCTTGGCGGATATTGATGCAACGCTTTTTCCAAAAACCGCACCCTCAGGAACCGTCATCGGTGAAGTCGGTTCCAAGATCGCTGATGAACTCGGGCTCCCCCAAGGTGTTGTGTGTGTTACCGGTGGACACGATCAACCCTGTGGCGCATTAGGCGCAGGGATCATCCGCAGTGGTGAGGTTATGGACGCAACCGGCACCGTTGAATGTATCGCACCCGCATTCACCGAACCTGTTATCAACCAGCAGATGATCAACGGGAATTTTGCTTGTTATCCGCACGTCGTTGACGGCTTATATGTCACACTCGGTTTCGTCTCAAGCGGCGGCGTTGTACTGCGATGGTATAGAGACACCCTCGCGCAGGCAGAGGTCACCCAAGCAGAAGCGGAAGGGCGCGATGTCTATGACATCCTCTTGGAGGATATTCCCGATACGCCGGGAACGGCGATGGTACTACCACACTTTACCGGTTCAGGCACCCCCTATCTGGATCTCGAATCGAAAGGCGCAATCGTCGGGCTAACGCTTTCGACAACCAAGGGTGAACTCGTCAAAGCGGTATTGGAAGGCATCAGTTACGAGATTAAACAAAATCTCGCTATGTTGCAGGACGCAGGGGTCGTTATAAACGAGGTACGGGCTATCGGTGGCGGCGCGAAATCTGAGAAGTGGCTCCAACTCAAAGCCGATATGTTTGGCAAAAAGGTTATCGCCCTTGATATATCGGAGGGAGTCTGCCTCGGAACTGCTATCCTTTCTGGAACGGCAATAGGCAAGTATGATTCCATTGAAACAGCTGTTGACCAGTTAGTCACGCCACGCGATGTATACTATCCATGTGAGGAACTTACACAACAGTACGATGCGAAATTGAAGGCATACGCACAGATTTATCCGGCACTACGCAACCTGAATTATCAATTGTAAAATGTAAAACCGAGCATGCTGAAATTGTGCAAGGGCTTTGTAAGCCCAATTTACGCCCTTTGAAAATACGCTATATCGGAAAGATAGACTCATGAAAAAACACGTTGTCGGAATTGACATCGGCGGCACTAAACTTGCCACTGTTGTCGCGGATAGCACCGGACACATCCTTAGCAAAGTGCGAAAACCGACACTCGCAGAAAGAGGACCGGAATACGCATGCCAATTGCTTTTTCAGATGGTTCGTGAGACCCTTGGACTGGCAAGCTTGGAGCAGTCGTCGGTTTCAGCGATGGGTGTGAGTTGCGGCGGTCCATTGGATACAAAAACAGGGGTCGTCTATTCGCCTCCGAATTTGCCAGGGTGGGATGCTCTCCCCCTTAAAGCACAACTTGAATCCGAATTTCAAATTCCTGTGACCATTGAAAATGATGCCAATGCAAGTGCACTCGCAGAATATAGGTTTGGCGGTGGACGCGGGTACAATGCCCTGCTCTATATGACAATGAGTACTGGAATCGGCGGCGGCATTGTTATTGATGGGCATATCTACCGTGGTGCCAACGATAGTGCTGGAGAGGTTGGGCATCAGATCCTTTTACCTGACGGACCCCCTTGTGGATGTGGCAAACGCGGATGTCTTGAAGCACTCTGTTCGGGGCCCGCAATCGCACGCCGCGCCCAAGCGGCAATACAAGCACAAATTACAGAGGCAAAAACATCGGGGACAACGCTCCTAAATCTTGCCGGTGGGCATATTGAAGATGTCAAATCTGAGCATGTGCTTACGGCGGCACGGAAGGGGGACGCGCTGGCTTTGCAACTCATTAACGAAACCGCATATTACATGGGGTGGGGCATCGCGAATTTGGTAAATATTTTGAACCCAGACATCGTTTTATTAGGAACGATCGCAATCGCTGCAGGTGATCTTTTACTCAATCCAATTCGGAAAACGGTTTCAGAATTCGCGATGCAGCGCCCCGCAGAAGCCGTTAAAATCGCACCAGCACAATTGGGCGAAACTTTAGGCGACCTCGCCCCCATCGCATTAGTCGTCTGAACAGTTGGGTGGAAATATGAAAAAAGTTGTCAATCTAAGAAAAAAGTAGTATAATAAGCACGGATATTCCTTTGCGTTAGAATTCTGGTTACCTCTACCATAGGAATTTTCTTTTTATCAAAAACTTCTATTTTACCGTTAAACCTACGTTTAAGGTAAAATATACAGATACTTATACACCAAGACAGGGTCGAGGTTAAGAAACTTCGACAGTGCTGGGCGGCGTTCCCCATCCACCACTCACCGAAGTGTCTGTTTTACTTTCGGAATTCACTATATTTTGAGAAGGTTTCTCAAAAAGGAATGACCATGCGAAAACTCAAAATTGGTATCCTTGACCTTGTTGCTAAAGGACCTACGCGAAATCTGTGGGCACGGACAATGCACGCCAATCTCGCAAGCATCATGCCGCAAACCATCGCTGTGTGGTGTGAAGAAGAGGGACATGATGTCACCTTTGTCTGTTACACGGGGCTTGAAGATCCTATTGAAGAATTTCCTGAAACGCTTGATATCGTTATTATAGGAACATTTTCTCAAGGTGCCCAACTCGCCTACGCTTTGAGTAACCTCTTCCGATCCCGAGGCGCAGTTACTGCACTTGGAGGGCCACATGCCCGCTGCTATCCTGAAGATGCCCAAAAGTACTTTGATTATGTGCTCGGGTTCACTGATAAAACTGTTGTTCGAGAACTTTTACAAGATTGCTCGGCGCACCGCCCTACCGGCATTCAACTCTCAGCCGACAGGCAGCCCATGACACTGCCCAGCGTGCAAGAGCGTTGGAAATTTATAGAACTAACCCACCGCAAAGCACCATGGTTCAAAACTGTACCGATGCTCGGCAGTATGGGGTGTCCGTACACCTGCAGCTTTTGTATTGATTCAGTTATTCCCTACCAACCTCTCGATTTTGATTTCATTAAATCAGACTTACGTTTCCTATTAGGGAAGTTTAAACGACCCATTGTCGGATGGCACGATCCGAATTTTGGTATCCGATTCGATGATTACCTCTCTACAATCGAAGACGCAGTACCGCCAGGAACCGTTGATTTCATCGCCGAAAGCAGCCTATCTCTCCTCTCCGAACCACACATGAAACGGCTTCAGCGAAACGGATTTAAAATGCTACTGCCAGGGGTTGAGTCGTGGCAGGACTTCGGCAACAAATCCAAAACAGGAAAGAATAGCGGAGTTGACAAAGTTCGACAAGTCTCGGAGCAGGTTAACATGATTCTGAGATACGTCCCTTACGTTCAAACGAACTTCGTATTCGGACTTGATATTGATGAAGGGACAGAACCGTTTGAACTCACAAAACTCTTTCTCGATATGACACCTGGTGCCTATCCCGCCTATCTACTACTCACATCTTATGGACAGGCGGCACCTCTCAACCTTGAGTATCAACGCGAAGGCAGGGTTTTACCCTTTCCATTTTATTTTCTTGATAGCAAGCGTGGCATGAACATCACGCCGAAAAATTATGCTTGGGATGAGTTTTACGATAACGTCATTGACCTTATTAAGCATAACATTTCATTGCGAAATCTCTATAAAGGCTACAAGGCGATTGATGCCTTTATGCCCCGATGGGTGAACGTTATCCGCATCCTGCCTTGGTTTGAACAACTCAAGTACTACCGTGAAATCCGACGCAGGCTTGACGAAGACTCTCAGTTTCGACCCTTTTTTGAGAGGCAGACAACAGAAATTCCACAGTTCTATATTGAGCGGATACGAAAAAGTTTGGGACCCTTATGGGAATGGCTCCCGGAAGGAGCTTTGTATCATGATCCGAACGCCTATTTCAAGGCACAGAAGAATTCGCTAACGCAGTTAGAGAACTCCTCTGAACAGTAACTTTTAACACACGCGTGCAAGGCACGCCAATGTTGGGGAAAATGGACAGAATTCAAAACTACATTTCACACCTTCAGGGTGTGTTAGAACGACTTGCATTGCCGGATGTCCGGCGTTCCATAGATGTTATTATGGAGGCATATTACGCCGAAAAACAAATCTTTGTGATTGGCAACGGCGGAAGTGCCTCTACAGCCTCACACCTCGCTTGTGATTTGGGAAAAGGCACCAGCATGCCTGGGAAACCGCGTTTCCGAGTCATCAGTTTGACTGACAACGTCGCAACAATGAGCGCGTGGTCGAACGATGTATCCTATGAACATGTCTTTGTTGAACAACTGAAAAATCTTGTGAATTCTGAAGATGTCGTTATCGGTATCAGTGCAAGTGGGAACTCCGAGAATGTGATCCGAGCGATGCGTCACGCCAAAGAAATAGGGTGCAAAACCATCGGGTGGAGCGGATTCGGCGGCGGCACCTTAGCAACCATTTGTGATGTCAATGTGATCGTAGACAGCAATTACTATGGCCCCGTTGAAGATGTCCATTTAATTCTCAATCACGTCCTGCACGCATGGATTCGAGAAGAATTGGCATCAACCTAAGCCAAGGATATGACATCACAAAAACCTCTTAAAATCCGCATAATCCGCGACAATCCGTGATTCGCGGCGTACTCGCCCAAATGCGACGCGCATTCAGACAATAACTGATTGCTGACAACCGATAGCCAAAAATACAAATAGACCTTGACGTATAAGACGACCTTAAGATATAATTCAATTAGTTATCAAACATTAAATTGTCGCACAAAAAATACTACTGGACTGGAAACCCTGGAACTGGCAATCCAAACGATGAGTGAGGGTAATTTCATGAGACGCAAAACGCACCTTCTGGGTTACGTACTTCTTTTAATCGGATGTCACTTCTTTAGTAGCAATTTGCTCGCGCAGGACACCGCGCTGGTTTACGTCATAGATATACGCAACGAGATCGGGAGTGGTCTCGGCACTTACATCAGTGAAGGTATTCAGATAGCCGAGGAAGCTAGGGCGGATGCAATCGTTTTTGATGTCGATACCCCCGGAGGCAGAGTAGACTCTGCCGTGAATATCATTCGCGCAATTCAAGACACACAGATCCCGACGATCGCTTTTGTCAATCGGCAGGCGATCTCAGCAGGCGCAATGATCTCTATCGCTTGCAATCAAATTGTCATGACTTCAGGCGGCACAATCGGTGATTCCGCACCTGTGAATGTTCAAGGACAGGAAGTTGGTGAAAAAGCGATCTCCTACATCCAAGGAACTATTCGAGCAACCGCTGAACGTGAAAATCGGAACCCCGATATTGCCGAAGCTATGGTAGATAAAGAACTTGTGCTCGTTAAACTCAAAGATGGACAGATCGTCAAACTTCTACCCGAGGAATACGCCACGCGTCAGGAAGAAGGCGAAGAGATGGAAATCCTCTGTGCGCAAGGCAAATTGCTCACCTTGTCCACACGACAAGCTCTTGAATACGGGTTCGCTGATGCACAGGCAGAAACCCTCACTGAATTATTGGCACAGTACGAGATCGTTGAGGTCGCTGGAACCAAAATGCCGCTCACAGAAGAGGCTATCATGCAACGCCAGCGTGAATACGGCATTTCGCAAGTCAATCGCCTCAAAACGCTCTCCGATGCACGTGTTACTGAAGTGAGGACAACGCTCGCAGATAGGGTCGTTTTCTTTCTCACAAATCCTTTCATCAGTTCACTTCTGCTTTCTTTAGGGCTTCTCGGTATCTTTATAGAAATTCGATCGCCCGGTTTCGGGGTCCCTGGCTTCCTCGGGTTGCTCTGTGTAGGGCTCTTCTTTGGTGGACACATGCTACTGAAAATCGGCGCAGAATGGGCACTGCTGCTCTTCCTTATCGGTGTAGGGCTAATAGTTTTGGAGATTTTTGTGATCCCCGGTTTCGGGGTCGCCGGAATTTTGGGTATTATAATGATGTTGGGGAGTGTCTTCTTTGTTTTTGACCAGGTCCACGAGTTCAGTACTGCTGTACTGTGGCTCTCGATCTCTGTGATTTTGACTTCTGCATTGGTGATCCTCGCCGCGTTTTTCTTACCGGAAACACGGCTCTTCCAGAGGTTCGCGCTCTCAACAGTCATGGATACTCAGATGGGATACCACTCTTCCAGTACCGAGGATTTTCATGCGTATCTTGGACAATCGGGAACCGCCTTAACACCGCTACGGCCCTCGGGGACAGCGCGAATCGGTGATAAAAGGGTAGATGTTGTTACGGTCGGTGATTTCATCGCACAGAATAGTAGCGTCAAAGTTGTCGAGGTTGAAGGTCCTAAAGTTTTCGTAGAAGCAGTTGAGGATGATTAATTTCATTGGGATTGCTTAATACGTTTCGGGGGGACAACTATGTGGTTTCTAATTTTTCTCATCAGTTTTGGGATCTTATTGGTATTTATCGAACTGTTGATTCTTCCAGGATTTGGGGCGGCAGGCATACCGGGAGCACTGCTTGTACTAATAGGCTTCGGGGTCGCATGGGCGCAATTCGGTTGGCAGACCGCGCTAACTTCTACGGGGATAACGCTCGTACTGGTCATTCCATTGGCGATCATCGGGCTGTCCTTGTTGCGCAGAACGTCTGCCGGTAAAGCCTTCATCTTGAGCACTGCGCAAAACAAAGAGGAAGGGTTCCACGCACCTCCGTCAGAATTGGCGAGTTTGGTCGGGAAATCCGGGAAGGCGATCACCCCGTTACGACCCGCAGGTGCCGCCTTAATCAGTGGACATCGCGTCGATATTGTCACACAAGGTGAATTTGTCGCACCGGAAACTGATATTGAAGTAATTTTTGTAGAAGGAAGTCGTGTCGTCGTTCGTAGCTTACAATAGAAGAGTTATAAGTTATAAGTCTTTAGGTGAGAGATAACGTATGATTGTTCAATACCTTTTGGTAACCGTCGGTGCTTCAATTGGGTAACAACAGTTACAAAGAGATAATCAAACATCAGAAATCAGCCTTATAACTAACAACTAATAACTTATAACTATTCACAGGAGGCAGATAATGGATCTATTTACAGGGGGAATCGCCCTTGTCGCCCTAATTGTTATTATCACGTTCTTTTGGTTCGTTCCTGTTGGACTTTGGATCGCCGCTGTCGCAGCCGGAGTCCCACTCCGAATTTTTGACCTAATCGGGATGCGCCTGAGACGCGTAAATCCCAATGTTATTGTGAAGGGTTTAATTAGTGCCCACAAAGCCGGTTTGAAGGTAGTGACTTCCGAATTGGAAGCACATTACCTCGCCGGAGGCAACGTCCTCAATGTTGTCAGCGCACTCATCGCAGCTGATAAAGCGAGAATTGAACTCAATTTTCAACGCTCCGCCGCTATAGATTTGGCTGGACGCGATGTGTTTGAGGCTGTTCAGGTTAGCGTCAACCCGCGCGTGATTACTACGCCTCGCATTAGTGCACTCGCTTTGGATGGCGTTGAGTTGATTACCACCGTCCGGATCACTGTGCGTACAAACATCAATCGACTTGTCGGTGGTGCCGGTGAGGAGACGATCATCGCCCGGGTCGGTGAGGGCATTATCAGCGCAATCGGTGCCTCTGAAACCTACGAAGATGTACTTGAAAACCCAGACATCATCTCGAAAACTGTACTCGACCGCGGACTTGACGCAGGAACCGCTTTTGAAATCCTTTCTATTGATATTGCCGATGTCAATGTCGGCAAAAATATCGGCGCAGAACTTCAAGCGGAGCAAGCCGAAGCCGATCTCGTGGTCGCACAAGCGAAGGCAGAAGAACGTCGCGCAATGGCGGTCGCTCGGAAACAACAGATGACCGCAAACGTTCAGGAGATGCGCGCAAAGGTCGTTGAAGCTGAAGCAGAGGTACCCCGCTCCCTCGCAAGTGCATTCCGTGAAGGCAACTTAAACATTACTGAGCAGTAACTTACTGCTATACGCGCGGTCCAGCGATCGCGCTCTCTCAATGGAGAAGAGGAAATATGTCACCAACAATTGTTGCGATTATCGCTGTTTTGATACTCCTGTTCCTAATTATTATTAGTTGGCTCGTACCAGTTGGTTTGTGGATTACGGCTATTGCAGCAGGCGTTAAAGTCGGAATTTTTGATCTCGTTGCAATGCGCTTGCGGCGTGTCCCACCCGCTGCGATTGTCGAACCACAGATTAACGCTACCAAGGCGGGACTAACCCTGTCTCTTGATGACCTTGAAGCACATTTTCTCGCTGGCGGACGTGTCGCAAGTGTTGTCGCAGCACTTATCGCAGCAGACAAAGCGAACATTGATCTCGGTTTCGCACAAGCCGCCGCAATTGACCTCGCCGGTAGGGATGTCTTGCAAGCCGTCCAGGTCAGTGTTACACCGGAGATTATTGATATTCCCAGTACAGATGACCCCAATAGTGGTATCACTGCTGTTGCTCGCGACGGCATTCAGTTAATTGTGAAGGCACGTGTTACGGTCCGAGCAGATATTGACCGCCTCGTCGGGGGTGCTACCGAAGATACCATCCGGGCAAGGGTCGGTGAAGGAATTATCACTACCATCGGTTCATCCGGAAGCCACAAGGAAGTTTTGGAAAACCCTGTCCGAATTTCAGAGACAGTCCTTGATAAAGGCTTAGCTGCTGGAACCGCATTTGAGATCCTCTCTATTGATATTGCCGATATAAATGTCGGCGAGAACGTCGGGGCTAAATTACAGACTGACCAAGCGGAGGCGGAACTCAAGATCGCACGTGCTAAGGCTGAGGAGCAACGCGCACGCGCACAAGCCGAAGAAGAAGAAAATAAGGCACTCGTTGAAGAGATGACAATCAAACTCATTGAGGCTGACGCTGAAGTACCGCTCGCAATCGCTGACACACTTACCTCCGAGAGAATGAGCGTCATGGATTATTATGAACTCAGGAATATCCTCGCGGATACCGAGATGCGCCAGTCTATCGCTTCACCCGTCACGGATGGACAGGAGATAGACACAACGCGCTCTTCGCACTCGCTCGGACTTTCATAGCCGACACTGAACGGAAACTATAACACTGCGCCGTAAAGGAGAAATCGATGGAAAATATCGTCGAATTGGCGGTGATGGCTGTCATCATAATTCTGTCACTCGTCGTGCGGTACTCGCGTCAACGGAAGGCACAACAAAATGCTGAAAGAAGAGTGGCGGAAAATACGTCCGCTGAAAGTGGCGGCGACGTAGCACCACCGCCTTTCATGGAGGATTTTCCGTTTGCAACCGAGTTAGAGCAGATGATGACACAAGAGGACGAAGATGAAATGGAAGCGGTGCCCGAGGCTTCTGAAGAACCGGAACCGCCCGCACCACAAGAGCCAACTCAACCTGTCGTTGAGAATCCACGACCACAACCGCCGCCAGTACCTGTGGAATCCCCAGCCGGAATCCGTTCTGTCCCTGTTACGTCACTGCTGAATTTGTCGCCCCAAACATTCCGTCAAGGTATCATTCTCAAAGAAATCCTTGAGCGTCCCCGATCGCGACGAACGAGGCGAAACAAATAGGTACTTTACACGTGCTGTCTCAACTGCTGCACGCCTATTCTGAAGGGCACGCTCCGTTCAAGCACATCTACTTATCTAAGGTCTGAACGGGAAATATCGGATTTTAAATGGAAACCCGCCTCTTTTACAAAATTGCCGTTATTACCTCAGTTTTTCTGCTGTTTGTCGGCTGTTCACGCCGCCAAAAGGTTACAGGGCAGCTGACACCTGTCCACACTGAGATTCCCTCTTATACCCGGCATCTCAAGGGATTCAAAATCTGTCTCGACCCAGGACACGGTGGGCAAGGACACATCTCCGATTACAAACGCGGTCCCACAGGCGTTCGTGAGGCAGATGTCAATTTACAGGTCGCCCTTCATTTACGGAACATGTTGCAAGAAGTTGGCGCGACTGTCATCATGACGCGTGTTGATGATTCTTACGTGAGCCTGCCGATACGGAGTCAAATTGCCAATGAAAGTGGTGCCGATTTTTTTATTTCACTTCACCACAACGGTATTGATAACAGTCCAGAGACGAACTACACTTCTACATGGTATCACGGCGACGCGGACGACTCGCGCCACAGCCTCGACCTCGCTCGGTATGTACAACACGGGGTCTCAGACGCACTGCGATTACCAAATTCACCGGCGACAGGCCTCTTTTCGGATAAATTGGTGACAACTTCTGGCTTTGGCGTTTTGCGACTAACGAGATGTCCAGCCGTCTTATGCGAGGCATCTTTTCTCTCAAACCCGGAGGAAGAGGCGCGGCTGAAAAAGGACGACTATCTCAGAAAAGAGGCTTACGGCTATTTTCTCGGTCTCGCACGCTATGTTGCTGCAGGGTTTCCGAAAGGCATTTTGGTAGCACCGCAACCCGAAACTGTTATTCAGACCAGAACGCCACGACTTCAAATTCAGATTATGGATGGACTCCATCAACGGGGCGCGTGGATGCTCAAAAGACAGCAGGTTTTCACCGACGCTATCCGAATTAAAGTTGATGGCATAAGTCTGCCGTATCACTATGATCGTGATACCGAT
This sequence comes from Candidatus Poribacteria bacterium, assembly GCA_009845545.1. Classification (GTDB taxonomy): domain Bacteria; phylum Poribacteria; class WGA-4E; order WGA-4E; family WGA-3G; genus WGA-3G. The sequence continues at coordinate 2,450 of VXZK01000296.1, read as the reverse complement.
ATGGTCACTGTCGCTATTGAAGAACCGCTCGCAAACGGTGTCCATTTTGTCGAGACTGAATTAGTAAACTATTATGGAAATCATAGTTTACCTTCACGACAGTGGTTCAAAGTCGCACCCGCAGCTGTAGAACTCCGCCTTAACGCTTGGACGGATACACTTCCAGCTGACGGTAAAAGCTACGTCGGTATTTCTGTAACCGCGTTTGACGCTGACGGAACACCCATTGCTGATGGCGAACCGATCTACATGCAAACATCAAATGGGACATTGGCAGAGACCCTTCAATTATCAAAGCGCGGTTCATCGAACTTCTATCTCTATGCACCTAATACACCCGGGACAGCAACCGCAGAAGCCTCTTACGGTGAGAGGCGCGCATCGCTAACGATTCACTTTACAGACACAGACACTGCCATTGTACAGGGACAAATCTCTGACGCAACCTCTCGGAAACCGCTGCAGGATGTACAATTGCAGGCGGGTCCGGGGTTAACCGCAACCACAGATACCAACGGACATTTCTTCATCACAACCGATCCGACGTCGAAAGCTCCAATCAAAACGACCCTACACATTTCCAAGGTGGGCTACTATCCCCACAAACACAACATTGACATTACCCCGAATCAGGCGACAGTTGTCCATACCAAACTTCGTCCTATTGCTAGCGGTGTGTTCGCATCAACGCTCATCATTCTCGATTCACAGAGCGATACGCCTACCACGCAGAAATTGATCGAAACTTTACAAGAGTTACTGGAACTAACTGGCGCGAAAGTCTATAACATTCATACCTTGGGACAGAAATCGACGATAAAGAAGCGAATAGAGACAATTAATGCTATCGCGGGTAGAGGATATTATCTGCAAATTAATCACGCACCACAAGCTAAAGGTGAACCTCCCGTCGTTGCAGCGCACTATCGAGGCAATCAAGGAACGGAAACGTTTCTAAAGCGGATACTCGAACAGTTGAACAATACACTTTATGAGACTCCGATTATCACAGTTCAAGATCGGACAACGCCTGAAATCCAGCAGACCAATAAAATGGCGATGACCCTTGAAATCCGATCCTTAAATCGGCAAAACGCTTCTGCTGTAGAGGAAGCACAGGCTATCTTTTTCGGCGTATGGACTTTCCTAAAAGCGGATGGCAAAATTGATGCAGAAGAACAGAAACGTTTTATGGCATACTTAAAAGAAAGACAAGCGTATGCTTCTGATTAGACAAAGGCGCGTAGCTTGGAACGAAGTGGAAAGCGGTTTAAGGGAGGGCATATTATAACGAGCAACCTATCTGAACGAACCGCAAGGAAAAGTAGAAAAATGAATATAGCCTCTCGAATCACAAATCTACAACTCAAACACCCGTTCAAAATTGCACGTCGGGCAACAGATGCCTATCGGCAAGTAATTTCAGTGGAGATTGATGGCGGTATTGGTGAAACGGCACCCGCACGATTTTACGGCGAAACCGTTGAGACGGTTAGTGTTACAGTGGAGGCTATCGCCTCAGCATTCCCTGACAACCTTGATGCAATTCATGAGGTAATGGCGACTGTTGAAACGCTGATCGGCGGCAACTACGCAGCAAAATCCGCCATTGATATGGCACTACACGACCGACTCGGCAAAAAACTCTGCGTTCCCCTTTACCAACTCTGGGGATTCGACCCACAGAAAACGCCTTGCACGGCGTTTACCATCGGGCTTGATGAACCTGAAGTGATGGCAGAGAAAGTCCGAAACGCTGAAGCGTATCCGATCCTAAAGGTCAAACTCGGGACACCTCGTGATATTGAGATAATTGAGACACTCCGCGGTGTGACAAATAAACCTATCTACGTCGATGCAAATACAGCGTGGACACCGAAAGAGGCTGTTCGCAAAATTCGTGAACTTGCACGCTATGGCATTGAGTTGATTGAACAGCCAACAAAACCTGATGATCTGGCAGGACTTAAATTTGTCCGAGATAACTCGGAATTACCAATTATTGCTGATGAAAGCGTCAAACGGGCAAGTGATATTCCAGCACTTGCTGAGTGTGTTGACGGTATCAACATCAAACTCGTCAAGTGTGGCGGGCTGCTTGAGGCATACCGGATGATACACGTCGCTCGCGCACACGGTTTGCTTATTATGATCGGCTGTATGATAGAGAGTTCGCTCGGTATCACCGCCGCCGCGCACTTAACACCGCTCGTAGACTACGCCGATCTCGACGGCAACCTCCTCATCACAAACGACCCATATACGGGTGTAATTCTTGATAACGGTAAACTAATACTACCCAAACACCCCGGCATCGGGGTTATGTGAAGAATATTCGCAAAATGTTATAATATGTGTGGTGATTGGATAGGTTAATCATGGAGATGGGATTACAAATGAACTCATAGCGAGTACGCGTTATGAATGGTTGAAAGTGATACGAAAGTTAA
>VXZK01000237.1 GCA_009845545.1 Candidatus Poribacteria bacterium | reverse complement strand
ACACAATTGACTGTAAAAGGTCAAGTTTTTTTTTCAAAAAAAATTAATTATGCTCAAAAAACCGTAATGTGTAGGTGCTGTTTTGAACGTGCACCATTGGAAAATAAGTGTTGTAAGTGCGGTTTTCAACCGCCCTTAGTTAATTTACTCTTTAGGTTCTTCGGCATCACCTTTCAATTTTTTAAGGCTGCGCCGAACGTTCTGGTTATACTGGTTATCTGTGAGAAAACCTTCCCAAAGTGCTATCGCGTCGTCATTATAGCCTTGTGAAACATAGTAATCCCCAAGTGCTACGATTGGAATATCGGAGTTTGGATTTTTCTCAATCGCCGCTTTAAATTCGGCAACAGCGGTTTGGGTATCACCGTTGAGTAGTGCCAGTTCACCTCTACCATAGGGGATCAAAGCATGTTCTGGATATTCCGCTGCTAATTCATCTAGGATCTGCTGCGCGTCTTCCGGTTTCTTAAGTTGATAGGTTGCGCGCGCTGCAAGAATGGTTGCATAAACTATCTGGTTGCGAAGTTCACGCTTTTCAACATCGCTTTCTGACTTATCAAACAATCGCTTTGCTATCCGGGCAGCAGCTTTATACCTTGCACGGGCTTGGACGTAATTCCCATACTTATAGGTGAGGTCACCGAGCGTTTTGGCACCAATGTAAGAATCACCTTTCTGGTCGACGAGGTCTTGAAAGATGCCAGCGGTTTTCCGATCTTTCAACCGGTAGTGAAGTACTTCGGCAAGACTTTGCAACGCGTCTGTATTCTGCGTGTTCGCGGCAATAGAACGTTCAAGGACTTCGCGTTCTTTCTCAGGTTCGCCTAATTTTTTGTGTGCCAGCGAGATGAGCCAGTAAATCTCGGAATCTTTACTCCGACTCATTCCGACGACAGAATTGTAGGTCTCTATCGCTTGCTCATAGTTTTCGGAAGTATAGTGGTTTCGACCAGTGTTAATAACAGCATCAACGACTCCGCCGTCTCGGCTTGCGGCTTTTCTAAGTACCTCTTTCGCACGTTGATGCATCCCGACTTTTCGGTAACAAACCGAGAGTTTGAGGTAGGTGTACGGGTCGATTTTCACTTTTTCGGCTTCTGCGCGTGCGATTGCGTCGAAGTATAAGGCGCCTGCGTCACGGTAACTTTCATCGCCATAGAAAAAGTTAGCAATCATAAGTTCAGCATCGTGGTAGCTCCCTTGGTCGTCCCCCGCGATACCGCCCTGTCCACCGAAGTCCCGCATTACATCTGCCGCGCTGATCCCGAACCCGGAATCTGGAATTGCGACGTTGGGACTTCCCATTGCCGGGCTTCTTTCAACCCCCCCCCGCGGTCGGTCGCGTTCGCGTCGGGCTTCAAACTGTGCCAACGCTCTTCCCTGCTGTGTTGCCAACGGATCGTCTGGCTCTGGGATAGTAGCGTTGAAATCTTTCAGTACTTGTTTCGCCTTTTCAACCGATTCTTCAGCACCTTCAACCTTTCCATATCTCTTAACGAGCAATTGGTTAGTGCGTTTCGCTTCCTCTTCGTCCTGGAGGTGTTGGTGTTGAATTCGCGCCTTATTCTCAAGTGCTAATGCGGCTCGCTTGCTTCTCGGATTGCGGTTCGCGAAGCTATCGAAAGCTTCTGCGGCTTGTTCAAAGCTCTTGTCATCCTCGTAGCTTTTCGCCAACATCAGGTGCGCATTTTGGCTTAATTCCAGTTGTGGGAAATTGTTGACGATTGCATCAAATTGCGTTTGTGCGGCTTTATAATCCTTTTCTCTATAGTGGTGCATGCCGAGTTCATAGTGCGCTTCGGCGGCTTCATCACTTTTTGGCGCAGCGGCAATGACGGCTTCGTAGGCTTTGATGCCATCTGTCGGCCGGTTCATCTGCTTAATAAATAGAGTCCCTATAGCAAACTGCGCTTGAAGTGCTACCGGTGTGTCGGGTTGCGTATCGACAACGCTTTGATAAGCCTCAATCGCGGCGTGATAGTCTTTGTTTTCTGCGAGTTTTTCCGCTTTACTCAGTTCGCTTCCGGGCAAGCATCCGATCTGCGGTGCTGCTACGAAAATAATAGCAATAAGTATACAACATTTAACAGCAAGTTCCCGGAAACCTGTGAGTTGTGCCAAAAATGTCACGGTTTTTCTCCTTTTTAGTATTGGCTTAGTTCGAGGACAACTACCGGAGTGAACATCCGTATGCTTTAGTAGCAAGCATTAGACGCGCATTCGTCAATCAGTGCCGAAACGTCTTGTCGGGTGTACCCTTCTTTCTGAATAAGTTCGTCGCAATCCACTCGATTTTTCGCGTCGGGACCTCTGCCTGCTTCAAGGATTGAATTCGTTAACCAACTGGTGCGTACCCCGTTGATGCCGGAGGTATAGTTCGCATCGTACTCGCCTTTCACCAAACCGACGAGTTGATCGACTTTACTGCGCGGGTAACCTTCCGGACGCGGGTAAGCAAGCGGTGCCGCCTCACCGTCTTTCGGTATGTACCGAATCCCGCCTTTAATTTCAATTGTACCTTCGTCACCCTCAAGAATCACCCATTCCTCAAATCCGACGCGTGTGTTGCCGAGGATAGTGATTGTCCCTTCAGCGCCGTTATCTAAGGTTACATCGGAGTAAGAATTGATTTCAACGAACTTTGGAACGAGATTTCCATCATCGTCTTCAAACTTCATGTCGGTTGTTCCGTAGACTGCAGCTGGCAAAGCATTGGTCATCCACAAAAATATATCTTGGAGATGGCTGCCGGAGTCGTTCGGTTGACCGCCACCGGAGAACCGTGGATTACCGCGCCAGCCGCCCGCGCCCCATCGCTGCGCCATATAAACCTCGAATTTCTGTAGGTTTCCGATGCGTCCCTCGGCGATTGCGCGTCTCCCCGCCATGTAGGTGTCCTCATAATGACGCTGATACCCGCCGACAAGATGTAAACCGCTGCCCATCGCAATTTTGGTGATTGAAATTGCATCACCGACGATGTTTGCCATCGGTTTTTCAACGATGACGTGACAACCCGCGCGAAGTGCGTATTTCACATGAATATCATGCAGAGAATGCGGTGAGAAAACACCGACGATGTCCAGATCCTCGTGATTGAGCATCTCGATGAATTCATGTTCGCCGAGGTAGCGGTTAAGGCTGTTCGCTTTATAGTCATCAACGCGTTCTTGGAGCGCGTTCTCTAAAGCGTCTAAACTACTTTCATGTGTGTCTGCTGCAGCGACAACTTCAGCATCTGGACGGGTTGCGAAACCGAGTGTATTACCACGTCCCGCACCACCGGGTCCAATCACGCCGACTCTTAAAATATCATTTTTGCTGGTTCCCATGATTTTAACATCTCCGAATTATATGTGTCAAGAGAAAATTTGTGCTAAAAAAGTTACCAATCTTCTTAATAAAGTTACCAAATGGTAACTTTTTTCGTTTTTTGGTGATTTTCCAGATATGGTTGAGAACCCAGTCACTGTATGGGTTCGTAAGCATTTTTTTCTGATGTTTCGCTGTAAAAAAAATGTTACCATGGCAACGGTAACTGTCAACGGTTAAAGACGCGGAAAAGTTTTTTGATCGGATCGTAGAACTCGTCAACCACGCGTTCTTTGAGCGGAATGATAGCGTTATCCGTAATTGTGATATGCTCTGGACATACTTTCGTGCAACACTTCGTGATATTGCAGTACCCGATGCCGTCTGAGTCTTTCAGTTCCTCCAACCGGTTTTCGGTGTCGATCGGGTGCATTTCCAGAGATGCAGCGTAGACGAAGAATCTCGGTCCGATGAATTCGTCGTGAAGATCGTGTTCGCGAAGGACGTGGCAGACATCTTGGCAGAGGAAACACTCGATGCACTTCCGAAACTCTTGGATGTGGTCGATGTCCTCCTGTTCCATCCGCCATGTGCCGTCTTCGGCATCGGGCGGACGCGGCGTGAACGGTTTCATCTTCTCTTTAACTTTGAAGTTCCACGACACGTCTGTAACGAGGTCTTTGATGAGCGGGAAGGCGCGCATCGGTTCAACTGTGACAGGTTCATCAAGGGGTAGATCGTTGAGGCGCGTCATGCACATCAATTTCGGTTGCCCGTTGACTTCGGCGGAACAGGAGCCGCATTTCCCCGCCTTGCAGTTCCATCGGACAGCCATATCGTTTGCCTGTTCGGCTTGGATACGGTGGACAGCGTCTAAAACCACCATGCCTTCGGAGACCTCAGTGTCATAATCGACAAATTGGGCACCGTCTGTGTTGCCACGCCAAATTCTAAAAGTTGCTTTCGCCATTTTTTAATTTTCCTTGCGGTTCTTTGAGGCGGTTTGGGATTTCACGTGCTCTTCCGTATATCTGAAGAAACACCCCAGCAAAAACCCCTCCATTACATTACGGGCTACGTTCTCTTGACTACGCTTTTTAACTTTCCTGAATGGTTGTGATTTAGAAGCGGCGCCCAACGTTACCCCATTTCGTCTATGATTTCCTGCAGATCGGCTCGGAGTTCGTCAACCGGTTGTCGGTAGATCTCCATTGTGCCATCATCTGTTTTCTTGATGATTGTGTTATATTTCCCTGCACCCGGCTCCTCTTTCTCTGGATGATCGTCTCGTGAATGTGCACCGATGCTTGCCCTGCGTTCGAGTGCCGCAAGCGCAATCGCTTCAGAAACCGTGAGTAGGCAGTCGAGGTCAAGCGCAGTATGCCATCCAGCATTGTATTCTCGATTGCCGATAGCGTGGACGATCTCCGCTTTTTCGCGCAGGTCTTGGATTTCCGCCAAGGCTTGTGTGAGACTTTCTTGGCTTCGGGCAATTCCTACGAGTTCCTGCATTTTTTCTTGGAGTTGTGCCTGAATATCATAAGGTCCCAGTTGCTCACCATTGCCAGCGTTTGAGGGGTTCTCAAACGGTTTTAGTGTATGTCCGGCGATTGTATCAATTTCCGCTGTATCAAGCGGAACTGCCTCATTTTCCACTGCAAACTGTGCAGCGTATTCACCCGCGCGCTTACCGAAAACGAGTAGGTCAGATAGCGAATTACCGCCAAGTCTGTTCGCACCGTGTAAACCGGCGGCGCATTCACCCGCAGCGAAAAGCCCCGGAACGGCTGTCATCTGTGAGTCCGCGTCGACGCGGATACCGCCCATAATATAGTGCGTTGTCGGACCGACTTCCATCGGTTCTTGTGTGATGTCGATGTCAGCGAGTTCTTTGAACTGGTGGTACATGCTCGGTAGTTTCCTACGGATATGTTCGGGTGCGTTCGGGATTTTTTCCTTAATCCACGCTATATCCAAGAAAACGCCACCGTGTGGGCTGCCCCTACCTTCTTGAACTTCTCGGACAATACAGCGGGCAACGTGATCGCGCGTTAAAAGTTCAGGTGGGCGGCGCGCTTCGCGATCACCTTGTGTATACAGCCATCCTTCTTCGGGGTTATCTGCCGTTTGGTTCACATAAAGTTCAGGGATGTCGTCGAACATGAAGCGTCTGCCTTCGCTGTTTGTAAGGATACCGCCTTCACCGCGTACGCCTTCTGTAACCAAGATACCTCGAACACTCGGCGGCCAGACCATACCCGTCGGATGAAATTGGACGAACTCCATGTCGATGAGTTCTGCCCCAGCGTGGTATGCGAGAGAGTGCCCATCACCGGTATATTCCCAACTATTACTCGTAATTTGGTATGCCTTCCCGACACCGCCTGTTGCCAAGACAACGGCTTTCGCAGCGAAGATTTTGAAACGTCCTTTTTCACGTTCGTAACCGAAAGCTCCCGATACCCTGTCTCCGGTTTTCAGGAGCGAAACGACGGTATTTTCCATGTGCACTTCAATGCCTTGGTGGATGCCGTGATCCTGTAAGGCGCGGATCATTTCCAATCCCGTCCGGTCACCGACGTGTGCGAGGCGTGGGTATTGGTGTCCACCGAAGTTCCGCTGGAGAATACCGCCTTCTTGTGTTCGGTCAAAAAGTGCGCCCCATGCTTCAAGTTCACGGACACGGTCAGGTGATTCCTGTGCATGGAGTTCTGCCATTCGTGCGTTGGAGAGATATTGTCCGCCGCGCATGGTGTCAGCGAAGTGGACGCGCCAACTGTCTCTTTCATCGACATTCGCCAAGGCAGCGGCGACGCCGCCTTCTGCCATAACAGTGTGTGCTTTGCCAAGCAAGGACTTACACACGAGTCCAACTTTAAGGTCGCCTACTGCTGCTTCAATGGCAGCACGAAGTCCAGCACCACCGGCTCCGATTATTAATACATCATATTCATGCGTTTCGTAAGATGCCACGTTAATGTTTCCTCTTTCTTCTCTATTGTAAACACTTCTTATGAAGATTAATTTTTTAATTCGGTAATTCCTTGATGAAGCCCGGTGCGGTTAGGAAACCGCGCCTACCGGGCCTGGGGAGATATGGAATTACCGAAATATTTTCTTAAACTTCATTTAAAATGTAATCCAGTCTTGACCGAGTGCCGGTGCTATAAAACGGACATATACATCGGAAAAACCGACCCAGCAGAGGCTCATCCACGCCCAGAGCATGTGCCGACGGTTTAAACAACTGACACAGTTATATGCTCCCCGACGGATTGGGGCTTTGGAGAGCAAGTCAACGGCACCGCCGACCAAGTGTCGTAAAGAGTGACACCCGAGCGTATAACCGCCTAAAAGGACGACATTACCTGCCAAAATGATAGTGCCTATCCCGATGCCAAAGGTTGTCCCACCGTTACCATCGTCGAACCAGAGTGCTTTCCATACATCGTAAGCGAGAATACCGATAAAGATGATTGCGAGATAAAGGAAATATCTATGGATATTCTGTATAATCAATGGAAATGAGTGTTCGCCCCTGTAGTTATTACGGGGTTCTGACACTGTGCAAGAGGGTGGGTCTGCCCAAAATGCTTTGTAATACGCGCCGCGGTAGTAGTAGCAGGTAAAGCGAAATCCAAGTGGTGCCCACATAATTAGGACTGCTGGGGTAATGAAACCTGGTATCCAAGACGGCATCATACCAAACCAGCTGTGCTCAAGGCTATGCGCGACCTCTTCAGTACCGAAAAGCACCGGTGAGTAGAGAGGTGACAGGTAGGGTCCATGAATGAAATGATCCCCTTCAAAAACGCGAAAGAGTCCGTAAAGAACGAATGCACCCAATCCAACAAACACGGCTAAGGGTTGCAACCACCATGTATCTCGGCGCTGGGTTTGAAAAGGACGGTTTTCTGTTAAAGTGAGTTCTGGATGTTGGGTCATAGACGATTTTTCCTTACCTTATACCATTTCTAAATGATGTTATACCATTATCGGTTTTGGTGAAATCCGTAGCACTGCGGAACAAACTAAAAGTTTGTTCTACGTAAAGAAACATTTATTAACAGAAATGGTATTACATCATGGCTCGGTCTTGCCACTAAATAACTGACCACAGTTGTTTCGACGTAAACTTTTGGCTTAAGTATATTATATTGTATCATACAATGCGGTTTTTGTCAAATTACAGAGTTGTTCAGTCAGTATTAACGCAGCCTCCACAGCAACACCGTGGAATCAGCACTTCCGCTGGCGAGTATCTGCCCATCGGAACTAAACGCTACACTCCTAACGCTGGATGCATGTCCAATGAGTGTTGTGATGTGTATACCAGTATTTGCATCCCATAGATGGACGGCGCCATCCCCACTTCCATTGGCGAGTATACGTCCATCCGGACTGAACATCACGCTAAAAATATTTTGTGTGTTGTTAGTAAGTGTGTGCTTATGTTCACCGGTATTTGCGTTCCAGAGGCGTATGGTTCCATCGCCACCTCCGGTAGCAATCGTATTCCCATCCGGACTGAACGCTACACTCCAGACCTTATCTGTATGTCCTGTGAGCGTTTTTTTGTGCATGCCTGTTTTTGTATCCCAAAGTCGGATAGTGTCATCACCACTCGCCGTAGCAATGGTATTCCCATCCGGACTAAACGCTACACTCTGGACATACCACGTATGCTCACTGAATGTGTTTTTGTGTTTTCCGGTGTGTGCGTCCCACAGGCGGGCAGTATTATCGTTACTCCCGGTAACGATCGTCCGTCCGTCGGGGCTGAACGCCACACTGAAGACCCTACCTGTATGCCCTTTGAGTGTTGTTTTATGTTTTTCTGTTTGTGTGTCCCAAAGTTTGACGATTTTCCTATGATCCCCACTGGTAGCGATCGTCCTTCCATCCGGACTGAACGCTACGCTCCAAGCCCCCCAAATATCCTCAGTAAAGGTATTTTTATGTTTCCCGGTGTGTGCGTCCCAGAGTCGAACAGTGCCGAGGTAATGTCCAGTAGCGATTGTTCTTCCATCCGGACTGAACGCCATACTCCGAACTTCATCGGTATATCCAGTAAGTGTTTTCGTGTGTTTTCCGGTGTGTGGGTCCCAAAATCGGATGGTGCCGTCCGCACTCCCCGTAGCGATTGTGTTTCCGTCGGGGCTGAACGCCACACTGCCGATATACCGCGTATGTCCTGCAAGTGTCCTCTTGGGTTCACCGGTATTTGTGTCCCAGAGTCCGATGGTGTTGTCGCTACCACCCCCCGCGAAAGTGCGACCATCAGGACTGAATACGACGCTATTGACCGAGAATTTGTCCTCGATGATAAGCGTTTTCTGTGTGCCAGTGATCGCATCCCAAAGTCGGATGGTACCGTCCCCACTCCCACTGACGATTGTTTTTCCATCAGGACTGAATGGGACGCTATTGACCTCACGCGTATGCCCTGTGAGCGTTGTTTTCTGTTCACCGGTATTTGCATCCCACAGTCGGATAATGCCGTCCGCACTCCCACTTATAACTGTTTCTCCGTCGGGACTGAATGCCACACTGAAAACCCTATTCCTATCTCCAGAGAGCGTTATTTTCTGTTCGCCAGTATCTGCGTTCCAGAGTCCGATGGTGCTGTCACCACTACCGCTCGCGATCGTCCTTCCGTCGGGACTGAACGCTATACTGAAGATTCCATCTGTGTGTCCGATGAGTGTTGTTTTAGGTATGCCTGTGACCCTATCCAAGAGGTGAATATTGCCGTTACCGCTTCCAATCGCAAAAGTTCGTCCATCGGGACTCAGTGCCATGCAGGAAAGTCCATCTATATCCGCAGTGAACAAACCGATCTCTTGAAGGTTAGTTGTATCGTAGAGCCAAATACCGATACTACTCGCGACAGCGAGAAGTGTGCCGTCCGAAGTGTATTGTATGCCTCGTATTCCACCTTTCCCGATTCGCGCGATGGCACCGTCAGGGAGTTCCCATTGTGGATAGTCTTGGGCGAAGGTTTTGGAGAGAAATAGAACTGAAGCGAGAACCAGCGTCAAGGAAATGGACAATGAAGTTTTTTTCATGATGAGGTCTGCTTTTTTCGTAAAATCGACATTTTATCAATCAGTAATCCCAAACATTCACTGTCGATTTTGTGATATTGAAGGTGCCAGGTCCCACAGAAGGACTGAACAGTCCAGACTTCCACTGACAAACATTTTTCCATCAGGACTAAACGCCACACTATTGACCAAAGAAGTGTGCCCTCTGAACGTTTTCTTGTGTTTGCCTGTTTCAAGGTCCCATAGGTGGATGTTGCCTTCCCATCCACCACTTGCGAGTGTGTTTCCACCGGGGCTAAATGCTACACTCATGACCCGTAGTGTATGTCCAAAGAGCGTTAGCTTGAGTTCACCTGTTGCGGTGTTCCACAAACGGATCTCACTATCTCCACCACCACTGACAATTGTATTTCCATCGGGACTAAATGCTACGCACTTCACCGGTTTTGAATGTCCCCTAAACGTTACCTTACATGATGCTGTACCTACATCCCACAGTCGGATGGTACCGTCCGGACTCCCACTGACAATAGTTTTCCCATCTGGACTAAACGCGATGCTGTTGATGTCATCTATATGTCTAAGTTGTCCGGGGACCGTGAGCGGGGGCGTGAGCGTCTGTTTGTGTTTACCGGTGTGTGCATCCCAAAGCTGAATCCTTTCCATGCCACCGCCAGAAGCGATCGTTTTTCCATCGGGACTGAACGCCAAGCATGCAGCATCGACTCTTCGTTCTATGGGTGAGATTCTGGGTGTCTCTGTGTCTAAATCCCATAAATGAATACCCTCACGACTCCCACTGGCAAGTGTTTTTCCATCGGGACTGAACGCCAAATCATTGGTCCAAGCCGTGGAGCCAGAAATTGTTTTCTTGTGTCTCTTTGTTTGTACGTCCCATAGATAGATGTTGCCTCTAAAACTATCGTTAGCAATTGTTTTTCCATCAGGGCTGAACGCGACACAATCGACCGAAGACAAGTACCCCGCAATTGTTTTCTGGATCTCCCATGTTTCAATGTTCCAGAGATAGAAGTTACCGGCTCTACCGCCAGTTACGAGTGTTTTTCCGTCAGGACTAAATGCTACGCTCTTATAGTAAAGCCCATAATTATTTAGACGCGCGGTTGACCGTAGGGGCTGGGTAACCCAGCCCCTACGAGTGGGTAACGTTATCGTGGAGTGTCAACTTATTTTCGTGCTTTACTATAACGCCGGTATGCGTTTTAGTGAGAGTTTTCTTCAGTGTTCCTGCTTTTGCATCCCAAAGGAGAATGGGGCCGTTAAAACTTCCGCTAACAAGAGTGTTACCGTCCGGACTGAACGCTACCCTCACGGTTCCAGCCTTATGTCCAAGGGACATTTTTTGTTCGCCTGTATCGGCATCCCACAGGTAAATAGTGTGCTCCCCACTCCCAGCAGCAATGGTTTTCCCATCTGGGCTGAATGCTACGCTTGTGACCGATCTCATCTCGTCGGAAAAGGTCATCTTATGTTTGCCTGTTGGCATATCCCACAAGCGGATGCTGCCATCTGCACTACTACTCGCAAGGCTGCTGCCATCGGGACTGAAAACCACGCTCCAGACCTCATCTGTGTGTCCGATGAGCGTTTGCTTGAGTTCAACCGTATCTGCATCCCATAAGCGGATGTTATCATCATCACTCCCTGTAACGAGCGTTTTGCCATCGGGACTGAAGACCAAGGCCCTGGTTCCAAATCCATGGGCTGCTCGAATGAATATCTTCTTATGTGTGCCTGTGACCTTATTCCTGACGTGGATGGTACCATCCCAACTTCCAGTCGCTATCGTATTTCCATCCGGGCTGAACGCCACAGTTTTGACTAATGCTGTGTGTCCAGTGAGTAAGTCAATCTCTTGGTAGGTAGACGTGTCGTAGATCCAGCCCCCTATACCACTGGCTACGGCGAGACGCGTACCGTCTTGAGAGTATTTTATTTCAGCGATCTCACCTTTACCGAACCGCGCGATGGCTCCCCCCGGGAGATTCATTTGCGTATAGTCTTCGGCGAAGGTATTGGATAGTAGCAGAAATGGAATGAGAAAAAGCGTCAAAAAAATGGAGAATAGTCTAATTTTCATTGCTGAGACTCTCCTTACTTGTATCGTTTTCACACACGTGTATGCGTTAATGGCTCCCAACCGAGCAGGCGTTTCGCCTTTGAGAGGTTGATTTCCTTCTGTTCGTGGTCCCCAGCAATAAAGAAAGCGTCAAATCCTTGGTGTTCAACCGAGATGGCAGCGAGATAGGCAGTCGCTAAGTCCTCCTCATCCGTCCACCAGATATGCACCGACGCATCTTTCGGTTGGTTGTAACGCTCAAGCCACTGTTCGCGTGTGGAGGGACCTGTAATCCGCAAAGCGATAAGCGACATACCGTGTTCCCGCGCGAAGTATTCGCAGATCTGTTCGCCGAAACCTTTGGTTAATCCGTAGACACCGGGGTTATCGCGTGGCACGACATCTTCATAAGGGAAGTTGTTTCGCGTCCGTTCATGCACGGTGAAGGTGCTTGTATAGACGGCATGTTGGATCCCCGCTTCTTTTGCAGCGTGTAGCACGATATGCAATCCCTTTGCGTTTACCTCGTAGTTTGCGACGATGTCGCTGAAATCCGCGACAGAGGACCGATCGCTCGTCGGTTGCAACATCACCATATAGACGAACGTATCCATCCCTTTCAACGCTTCTTGAACGATATCGGGATCCGTAACAGACCCTTGGATGTAATCTATAGAGGTATCTTTAGGGGGGTTGACATCCAGCACTCGGAAATTATGATAGCTTTTCATGTAAGGGAGCGTCATTGTTCCAACGTGCCCTGAACCCCCTATCAGTAGAACATTCATCGGTTTGCCTCCTGTTTTCCCCAGGTCCGGTAGGGTTTTTGCTTGGGTATTTCTGCAGATTTCTTCACGGTTTGCAACCGCACCGGACTTCACCGAATTATTTTTTAATCTTCATGAAACTATGCCTGTGTAAACGCTTCTATTACTCCTGGTACGCATACGCGCGATGCTGAATCCGCAGATCAAAATCGTCATTTGGATCCCATGTCGGCATATCTGACGGCACTTCATAAGCGAACTGTTTTGTGTCCGACGCGTACGGATTCGCGCGGCGTTCGTGGAGGGCGCGCTGATACATTTTGCACCGTTGGGTCAGGAACTCCGATTGCCACCACTTATACCGCTCGTTCCACCGTGGGGTCCGCTGATCGAAATAGATAACCCGGCGAAGCGTATCGCTTGTATTGATTTTACTGCCGTGCAAGACTTTGGTATGGTGAAGCAGAATATCACCCGGTTCCACCTCTGCTGGCACTGCGTCTTCCCGTTCAAAATTGACTTCACCGCGGTCGATAACCTCCTGCGCCTCTTCAATTCCCCAGAGATGGCTTTTCGGAATGACCCAGACGCACCCATTATCAACGGTCGAATCATCAAGATATATGTCAACGTTGAAGATCGGGTGATTTTCTCGGATTGCATTACCGTCCCTATGCCATCTGACAGAAGAACCGTGTTTCGGCAATTTGAAAACAAGGGATTCATAGCACGGAATAAAATCGGGTCCGATGATTCGATGGAGTAGATCCCCGATGAACGGATGCCCTAACAGCCGTAGCGAGAATTCGTTTGGATGGGAATGCAGATAGGTCAAATAATAAGGGATCTTTTCCGGTCCACGGTTACACCATTCATCTGCCGGTCCGCCTGCCAAAATCTCGTCAATCAGCCGTTGACTTTCGCTTTGCGTAACAGCGAGTTCATCGGGTTGGATGACCCCTTTCAGAATGAGATAGCCGTTATCGTTGAAGAATTGGATTTCGTTGTCGGTAATTTTTCTCATAATAGTTTTTTCCTATTCTGCCTGAACTGCGTCAGGCACTTGGAATATTGTCCGCCGCAATCGCGGTGTGCCATGCCGAGACAAATTCTTGGACAGATGAGTACCTCATCTGTTTGTCCACATTTGTTGCTTTTTTCACGACATGCCACATCGCATCATTCCCTTTCCAGTCATCTTGTGAATCGCTGTTATTAGCAAGCAACACGAAGGCTGTCCGTCCAAGCATAAAGACGTTTGTCCTTTCGTCGATGCGTTCGCCTTTTTGAAATTCCTCCGGTGCCATAAAGCGGGACGAGCCGTACAACCGTCCCCGGTCGTTTATGAAGGGACCCGGATGGTAGAAGTCGAAATCGAACAGATGAACCTGTTTTTTCTCAAAGTTATAAATAATACTGCCGTCATAGAAGTCTTCAGCCATGAAGCCTCTTTTTTCGATGAGGATATGGACATCATAGATGACGTTGAGCGCATCAATAATTTCAGCTGCTGGTAACGCACAAAACCTGTCGCGCGGATGGACTTCATCAGCACGGAGTTCCCTTTCCGGACGCAGCCCCTCTCCATCTATCCAGTCGTAGACCAGTGTAAACCCATCAGTTGTCGTGAAAGCATTGTGCAATTGCGGGAGTGCCTCGTGCTGGACAGCAGCGTGGAAGCGAACAGCCTGTTTGAGCCATGTAACGCTTTGTGGGATGTTACTGTGTTTGACGAACCAACGTTGGTCGTCTACCACTACCTGAAATGATTGACATCTGGAATCGTGTTCCGGGAACTGATATGTGGTTTTAGCGATATGCGTCAAGTATGTTTCGATATCTGTGTTGATCCTCGTAACGTCCAGAAGTGGGTGCTCGGTAGGCATTTCTTATGTCCTCATCAGGCGCGACAAAGTTATTGCTTAACGCCATCGCGGCGGTTTTGTGAGTTGAGATAATAGCATACACCAAAACGGAAAAAAAGTCATCTCTTTCTTTCATCTACAGATAGGGTGTCAGATCCCAAAGAAGAATGGAACCGTCAAAACTCGCGCTTGCTAAAAGTTCGTTGTTCGGTGAAAAAGCAACTGCTTGGATGTCTGATACATGTCCCAAAAAAGTAACAATGTGCTTGCCAGTCGCGACTTGGTACAAACAGATAGGGACCTTCTCTAATCCTGGTCCGTAATGAGAACCATAAGCGAGGTATTGTCCACAAGGTCATAGTACCCCCGCCTAAAGGCAGGGGGCTTGTTAAGAAACAAACCCTATCGG
>VXZK01000335.1 GCA_009845545.1 Candidatus Poribacteria bacterium | reverse complement strand
AATTTAATACTATACTATACTAAAGTTTGGACACTTTTTTGTAGCATAGGAGACCGTTAGCCTGTGGCATATTCGTAGGGACTATTATTTTTCTGGCTAAAGTTTGGGCACTTTTCCAGCGGAGCGGGAGACCTTGAAGAAACACCCCAGCAACCCCCCCTACGAGAAATGCAACATCGTAGCGGTTGGGTTTCCCAATCCCTAACGACAGACACAATATTATAGAGGTTGGGTTTCCTAATCCGTCCGAAAGCGTGCGTTTTTCCACGGGTGGTCCGTGAACGTCCGAAACGCATAGAAAAATAGACAGACCTTTGAAAACCCAACGTCCATGTGACAAGAAGTGTCCAAGCCATAGTAAGTCATCAAAAAAACGAAAATTGTCCAAACTATAGTAGAAGGATAGGAACGGAGATGTTAATGGATTTTGTTGAGGAGCTCAGAAATCTATCCATCAAGATCAAAGAGCAAAAAAATGTTATCCGAAGCGAAGAAGCCACTAAAAATGCCTGTGTCATGCCCTTTATCAAGTTATTGGGATATGATGTTTCTGACCTGACAGAAGTGGTACCAGAATTTACTGCTGACTTTGGTACAAAGCAAGGCGAAAAGGTTGACTACGCTGTTTTTAAAGATGGTGAAGTCATCATGATCATTGAGTGCAAAAAATTCGGTACAGATTTGTCTGATGATCACACTGCCCAACTTTACCGTTACTTTTCAGTCACTCACCCTCCAGTCGCTGTGTTAACCGATGGAGCTCTGTATCGGTTTTACACCGATTTGGAAAAATCAAACGTAATGGATGTAAAGCCTTTTTTTGAATTCAACCTGCTTGATATTCAGGAATCACTAATTGATGAGCTCAAGAGGTTTACCAAGTCTGCCTTTGATTTGAATGCAATCCATAGGGTTGCAATCGATTTAAAGTATACAAAAGAGATAAAGCAGATCTTAGCGAAGCAACTGGAAACACCTTCCCAAGAATTTGTTCAATTTTTCCTGTCTTCCGTCTATAGTGGCACAAGAAAACAGATAGTGGTTCAGCAGTTCCCAAGTGTTGTCAAGCGCGCAATGAACGAGTTTCTGCGTGATCAGATTGATCAACGCTTACAGCCTGGAGCAAACAACGCGGAAACTTCAGAAGAGGCTGCTGAGGTCGAAGAACTCAATGGGTCAACTGTTGATAAAGTTGAGCCCTATAGCAAGCATCAAAAAAGTAAATCAAAGAGCAAAGGACTGATCGTTACTTTTCCAGATGGAACTGTATTTTCTTCAGACCGAGAGAGCAAGGATCAAACAGAAGTTTGGGTTAAAGCGGTTGTAAAATTACTTGAGCAATTTGGGGTGGATCGGTTTATAGAAGCTGACCTTAAAACGAGACGTTCTGGCAGTAAGGAGAGGATTATATCAACCGATCCGACCTTCAGAGATACCGGTAGACGCAGGATATCCTCGACGGAGTACAAGAAGAATGGCACAACGTATTTCATAACGCAGGATTATAGCGCCAAAAGAAAAAAGGAACTTCTTGACAGTATATCCGACGCGTTAGGTGCGGGATTGAAAGTAGGGGAGCTTAAGTAATAAATTTACTGCAAGGGTGTACCTATGTAGAAGCGAAAAGGAAGTTGATGCAATGGATCATTCTACATTTTTTGGTTTTTGAGGAAAAAGTTTTCAACAGTTTGTCAATCCGCAATTACACTTTACGTAACAAATAAAGGAGATTAGAATGATGGATAAATTGATATTAAATCGTAAAAAGTTTCGACTGACAAGAGACCACGCCTTTGAAGGCATCCGCAAAGATGGTGGAGGGTGTCCGTTGGCGTTAGCATTAAGGGAATTTTTTTTCTGCGACATGAATCTGGAAGATGACGCGAATCTGGATGATCTCGAAATTAACGTTGATTTTAAAACGGTATCCGTAGAATATTTTGCCATAAACGAAGATAGCGATACCTGGACCATTGAGTTTGTTCTTGACGAGGTTGTCACCGATTTTATCCATGATTTTGATGACGAGCTTATTGCACCCAAGGAATTCATGGGAAGAACTGTGCGTATTGAACTTCTGGAAGATCAAAGTTACAAGTTATCTTTTCTGGAGATTGTGTATTAGGAATAGGAGTGTGAAAGGATGACTTTCAAAAGTTTTGAGAAAAGGTCATAAAATTCCCACGAAATCCAGTCAATGAACAAAAAAACGCTCGACCACCTGCTCATCGCGCTTACAGTTTTATTTGATCTCTGTTTCGTTGCCACCGCAATTGTTGTCGCGTATTGGGTTCGGTTTGAATCGGGTTGGACCCCTGAAGCCCTTGCGTTACATAAAGGGGGCACCCCGCCCCTCGATGACTATTTCCGACTCATCCCGCTGATGGCGATTATTTGGTTGATGACACTGAAGGCATTGAAACTTTATCGACCGGAAAGCAATGCCACCCTTTCAGCGTTCTGGACACTCTGCAAAGCCTCTGGTATCGCGCTCATCGCCACGTTAGCTGCCCTTTTTTTCATCTATCACCACGATGCTTACTCACGCTGGGTCATGCTGCTCGCTTCGGGTTTCAGCCTCGTCTGGTTGTTTTTGGGGAGGTTCGTGCTTCACCGTTTCCGTCAAGCGATCCACGCGCAAGGGGTCGGTGTGAGTCGCGTCGCACTTATCGGTTATGATGCCCGCGCGGAACAGTTTGTTGATGTTTTGAAAGCGAGACCGAATAGCGGATACGAACTGGTTGGGATAGTCACCGAAACTGTAGGTGTTGATGCGTTGGGGGTGCCATCCCTTGGAGAAAGTCAAAATATACTTGAAATCGTGCAAAAGCATCGGCTTGACACGCTCTTCATTTCATCGCAGACAGTGCGGAATGAAACGATTCTCCAAATTCTCCATGCCTGCGAAGGTGTGCCCGTCCAAATCAATGTTTTCCCCGAACTCTCCGAATTTATCAAAGGTGGCACGGAGGCCATCACTTTTTTTCAGGGTATACCGGTACTCCAATTGCGGGAGACACCGATGCAGGGTATGCGCGGTATCGTCAAGCGTCTGATAGATATTATCTTCAGCCTGTTTGCTGTGATAGTATTAAGTCCGCTCATGTTAACGATCGCGGTTATTATACGCCTAACCTCACCCGGCAAAGCAATTTTCCGACAGGAACGCGTCGGCAGAGCCGGAAAGCCGTTTAGCATCTACAAATTTCGCTCTATGCGCGCTGATGCCGAGGCAAAAGTAGGGCATGTTTGGGCGGAAGCCGATGATCCACGGCAGACCTCCCTCGGCAAATTTCTCAGACGCTGGAGTTTAGATGAATTGCCTCAATTTTTCAATGTGCTTAAAGGTGATATGAGTCTCGTTGGACCGAGACCAGAGATGTCAGGGCTTATTGACACGTTCAGCGAATCCATTCCGCACTATCTCGCTCGGCATCGCGTCAAATCGGGGATGACAGGCTGGGCACAAGTTAACGGTTTACGCGGCAACACATCTCTCGAAGAACGGATCTCTTACGACCGGTACTATATCGAAAACTGGTCGCTCGCCTTGGATATTAAAATCATTTTGAAAACATTATGGGCTATTAAGAAAGGGTCTCGGTAATTTCTGCCTATGCCTCAAAATACCGCCGCACAAAGGGCCATGCACCGGCTTTGTAGTAGCGGTGTCCACCATCACCGATGAAGAGTTCACATCTATCTCTAACACCGGCAACTGTGTAGATCGTTTTCAGCTGTTCATAGGCGAATTTGACGTGATCTATCGGAAAAATCCCGTCGCCTTGTCCTGCAATCGCACAGAATGGACGCGGTGCGATTAAACCCGCGACATCGTACATCTCCCCAAGCCGCATGACTCCCGGTACATAGTTACATTCGCAATGCCGGATCATGCCGATGCTCCCTTCAAACGTACAGAAGTAGCAACTCGGCACGGCGGCTGCGATACGGGTTTCACACGCAGCGGCGAAAAGCGAGACTGTCCCACCGCCAGAGTTACCAGTAATCGCGATCCGTTCCGCATCTACCGGTAGGTTCGCCGTTGCCCAATCAATGAGACGCGACATATCCCACACCCGCTCTCCGATCGGCGTACGACCCACGAGTATGCTATGAACCAATTGGTGCCGACAGGAGTGCGTATTATTCGCCTCCTTATCCGTATCCGTACGCGTTTCACCGAAAGCACGCGTCGTCGGCGCGATCGCGATATAACCCTCCTCCACAACCGCCTGCCGTGCGATGTCACGCTCGCCTTCCAGCATGTGTTCTTCTTCTGTTTCCGTATGTGCAATGCCAGCGTAGAGATGCGGATGGTTATGTCCGTGCGGCGCGAGAATCAGCGGAAGTTTGCCTTCAACTTCTTTCGGACGGAGTAGATAAAACGGCAACGGGACCGTCGGCTCTACCCACAGATACCAACTTTCACGGAAATGGTCGTCCATGTCCAAGACTTCGAGTTGTTCTGCTTTCGGGGCGTAACCTGCCAAATCAGATTCCATGTTATCCAAGCCGAGGATTTCTCTTAGTTCCGGACGAAAATTGGCTTGCCATGCTAACAGGCCTTCCCGTGTAGTTTCCCTGAATTCGTATTTCCGTGGTACAGTGTCGTATAAGTTTTTGAAATGTGTTTCAGCGTTATACATTACAATTCTCCTCCACAGATCAGAACGATTTAGTTTTCGGTTTATTTCGTCAATTTTTGACTCCCAGGTCCGGTAGGTTCGGTTTCCTAACCGAACCGGATTCGCTTCACTTGACAAAATATGCGGCGTTGCTATAATATGCATAATCATAGACGACGCTTCCATACCTGTCAACTCATTTTTTTGAAAGGTTTTTTATGAAAGTACTCATAACCGGCGCGAGCGGTAGGCTTGGCGCGTATGTCATCCGAGAATTGGCAACGGAACACTCGCTGGTGCTGATGTCGCGCAGAACGCCACCCGACGAATTCTCACATTTACCCTTTATTCAAGGCGACCTAAACAACTTTGAAGACTGCCAGCGTGCCGTTGAAGGTGTGGATGCGATCCAACACCTCGGTGCACAGCCGGGACCCGTCGATCACCCAGATTTACGGGCGGGTGCCGAAGAGAGAGGCATCCGCTTCGATGCGACCTTCAAAACGAACATGCTTGGTACTTACTACCTCATGCAAGCCGCAATTGAAGCAGATGTCCAAACAGTCGTGATGTCTGGCAGTAATTGCGCGTTAGGACACGGTTTTCGGATCAGTAAAACCCACATTCCGATAGACTACCTACCGATAGATGAAGAACACCCTTGCTACCCTGAAGATTCCTATAGTTTCTCTAAACGGTGTGGTGAAGACCTGTTAGCAAGCTATAGCCGCGCCTACGGTATCCGAACATACATTACGCGTCCCGCCGGTATCAGTCCGGAAGAGCGGCGAAAGCAGATGGCAGAAAACGCTAAACCGACAACCGCTTGGACACCGTGGCTCTGGTGTTGGGTCGGCAGTGAAGATGTCGCCAGCGCACACCGCCTGATTATGGAAAAGGCAGACACCCTGCCGCCGCACGATGTCTATTTTCTCAATGCTGATGATACGTCCGCATTAGAACCTTCTCAAGAGCTGGTGGAGCGTTTTAAACCTGAATTTCTTCCGAAAGTGAAAACGCTTCAGGGACATCAATCGTTCATCAATTGCGACAAACTCAAAAATGCTGTCGGATGGCAACACGAAACATCATGGCGATAATAATATAGTTTACTTCTGGAGGAAATATCGTGGCAAGCAATGACAGAGTAAGGATCGGTGTTATCGGTGTAGGAAGTATCTCAGTGCGTGGCATCCTTCCGCATCTTACACAAGACGATGTGCAAGATAGATTACAAGTAACCGCTGTCTGTGACCCTGTCCCCGGTCGGGCACAAGCTGCTTCTGAAAAATTCGATGTCCCGCACGCGTATGAAACCTACGACGAACTTTTGGCAGATGGGCATGTAGACGCTGTTAGCATCGCGTCGCCTATCGGTTTGCATTATGAGCAGGGGAAACTCGCAATTGAACACGGGCTGCACGCGCATTTTAACAAAACGATGACAACGACCGTTGATGAAGCAGACGACCTGATTGAATCGGCAGCCCGCAAAGGCGTAAAATTGGTGGCTTCTCCCGGGCAGATGCTCCGTCCAATCCATCAAGAAATTCGCAGGCTCATTAATGAGAGTGCCATTGGAACGTTGACGTGGGCAGCCACTGGCTCCTCTTTTGGTCGCTACCACGAAAACGAATCTGTGAGACACGGCGATGACATGCTTTCTAATATCAACCCGGCGTGGTATTTCCGTAAACCCGGCGGCGGTCCGCTCTACGATATGACGGTCTACGGTCTGCATACGATGACAGGTATCCTCGGTCCCGCGAAGCGCGTGACGGCGTTCTCCGGGGTTCGCGTCAAAGAACGCGAGTTCCGAGGCGAAATGCTCCCTTGCGATATGGACGATAATACCTTTATTCTGCTTGACTTTGGTGATGCTTTCTTTGGCTTTATCTACGGTGCCGCAGCGGGGCACGCGATCAAAGGCGGATTAGCGATTCACGGAACAGCCGGAGCGATTGAGGGCAGCACCCTTAACGGCGAACCGATTGACGCGCCGAAAACGGAATTACCACACGTTGTGGGACCGCATCGTAACATTCAGGAATCGCATGTCTATGAGGATATTATGCAGCTGGTAGACTGGATCCGTGAGGATAAACCGACGATTGTCACGGCGGAGCATGCCCGGCATGTTATAGAGATTTTCGATGCCGGATACCGATCCGCACAGACAGGGCAAGCCCAAGACCTACGCACTACATTTTGAAGGAACAATCCTCTATGCCAAAAGCTTTATGTATCGGCGAACTCCTTATTGATTTTGTTTCTACAACGCCTGATGTAACACTCGCCGAAGCTCCAGGATTCGTCAAAGCCCCCGGCGGCGCGCCTGCCAATGTTGCCGTCGGCTTAGCCAAGCTCGGTGTAGATGCCGGGTTTATCGGCAAAGTCGGTGCAGATGCGTTTGGCGATTTTCTGCGCGAAGTGCTTCAACAGAACAGCGTTGATACCGCTTATCTCATCGCTGACGAAACCTCTCGGACAACCTTAGCCTTTGTCGCTACGCGTTCGGATGGTATGAAAGACATTACTTTCTATCGCCACCCGGGTGCCGATATCCAACTCGCCCCTGACGAGATTGACATTGGCTACATCCAATCTGCTGAACTGTTGCACTACGGTTCTGTCAGCCTCAGCCATTCACCGAGCCGCGAAGCGACACTCCATGCAATCCGGTCCGCAAAGGCGGGTGGCGCGCGCCTCTCCTACGACCCGAACTTACGATTGATGCTCTGGGATAACGCTGATAATGCTAAACGATGGATCTGGGAGGTAATGCCTTACGCAGATGTCGTCAAGATTTCAGATGAGGAGTGGGAATTTGTTACAGGTGATGCGGACTTTGAAGAAGGCATTAAACGTATCCTTGGACTCGGTGTGAAGTTGCTCGTTGTGACATTAGGGGAGCGCGGATGTTATTACACAAACGGTTTTGCTGACGGTTTTATCGACGGTTTTACAGTTGATGTCGTAGATACACTTGGAGCCGGAGATGCCTTCGTTGCTGCTATGCTTGCACAATTAAGGCAATATATGGACCTGACCGCGCTTGAACAAGAGCAGCTGGATCCTATCATGCGATATGCAAACGCTGCAGGGGCATTGGCAACACAGAAAGTCGGTGTAATCCCTTCACTGCCAACGCCTTCTGAGATTGAAAGTTTTTTGTAGGAAATGGTTTTCAGTTTGTTATGTTGAAAATAAAGGAGATAGTATCATGAAATCATTGAGTCTACTTTATGGCTTATCATTATGTTTATTCGTTATTATGGGGTTTGTTGTCGTATCGGCGGAAGCCGCTACCTTGAATATCACTGTGGCAGATCCCCAAACGGGTAATAAATTGAACGGTGTCTCCATTACTGTCACGCCTGGAACCGGTGATGCCATTACAGGTGTTAGTGGTCCAACCGGCACGCTTGAGATTACGGATTTAGCTGCAGGGGTCTATACGATTACTGCTTCTTCAACAGGTTATGCGGATAAAGTTATAGCAGATGTCGCGCTTGCTGCCGACGAAACAAAGTCTATAGAAATTGCCCTCTCTTTAGAGGTTATCGAGCTTGAGCAGGTTTCCGTTACGGCATCGCGCCGTCAAGAAAAGGTGCTTGAGGCACCGGCATCGGTTGCGCTTGTTGGGAATTCGGCAATAAAAGACCGCGTCTCACCAAGTGTTACGGAGCACTTAAAATCGGTGCGTGCGGTAGATGTCGTAACCGCTGGACTCGGTGCGTCGTATGTTGTTGTTCGCGGCTTCAACAACGTTTTTTCGGGTTCACTTTTGTCGCTCGTTGACAATCGGATTGCAAGTGTGCCTTCGCTACGGGTCAATAGTTACAGTATCATTCCGACGATAGACGAAGATATTGAGCAGATTGAAGTCGTCTCCGGCCCTGGCGCGGCACTCTACGGTCCGAACAGTGCCAACGGTGTGATGCACATCATCACTCGCTCACCGTTCACCTCTCAAGGAACGACGATGAGTCTTGGGGGCGGTGAGCGTGGCATACTTATGGGATCGCTGCGACATGCAGGCGTCGTCAATGAGACGATTGGCTATAAATTTTTGGGCAATTATTTTCGCGGAAATGACTGGGAAGAAGGGCGATCAAAAGAAGATGTTGAAGGCGCAGGCGGTCTAATATTCGATACTTACAAAGCCAGTGGCGAATTTCGTGTTGATTATAGCCCCAGCGACGATACGACAGCGATTTTGGCAAGTGGTTTCACGCAAGCCACCGGTATTGAACTGACAGGGATTGGTGCAGGTCAAGCCCAAAACTGGACTTATGGTTACCTCCAAGGACGCTTTATCTCCAAAGACCTCTTTGCGCAAGCCTTTTGGAATCGGAGCAATGCTGGAGATACTTATGTCGTGCGGAGCGGCGATCCAACTATTGACAATTCCGATCTGTATGTCGGGCAGATTCAACACGGTTATAGTTTTGGCGAACGGCAACGCTTTACTTATGGACTGGATGTGTTGCTGACGCGTCCAGATACAGAAGGAACAATCAACGGCATCAATGAAGCCGATGACAACATTAACGAGATAGGTGCCTATTTACAGTCAGAGACCAGGATCCTTCCAGAGTTAAAGCTAATAGCTGCGGGCCGGATTGATGACCATAATCAACTTGAAGACTACGTCCTTTCGCCACGTGTCGCACTTGCCTTCCAACCCAACGACGACCATAACTTGAGAGTTACCTATAACCGCGCCTTCAATACACCGAGAACTTCAGACCTATTTCTCGATATTTTGTCGGCAAAAGATGCTTTTCAGTTGGGTGCTAACTTTGGCCCGGTGTTGGGTTTCAGCCCGAATATCGACATACGCGCACAGGGTGTCCGTTCCGAAACTGGATTTACCTTCAAAAGAAGTACGAATGGGCGCCCGGAATTCCGCTCTCCCTTCTCGCCGTTGGCAAATTTATCAGCAGAGACGTACATTCCGCTTGATGATCCCGTTTTTACCAACGTTATGTGGAACGTCGGGAGAAGTGCTGTCATGAGTGCAGCACTCCCAGTTTTTAAAGCAGGTTTAGCAGCGGGTGGATTTGAAGAACCCATAATCGCAGCCCTATCCGATGGGTTTGATAACCTCATTCCAAAGCAGGTGACGGGTGTGAAAAATGTTTTACGCTCGCTTGATCCTCAGGCAGGTAACTTTGTTGACGTTGAAGGTGTAAATGATGTTAACCCGCTTAAGCCGACGATTACACAGACCTACGAGATCGGTTACAAAGGGATTCTCATGAACACATTGGCGTTTTCTGCCGATGTCTATCACTCCAGAATTAACGATTTCGTAGGTCCCTTGGTTGTCGAAACCCCAAATGTGTTTTTGGATCCGGCAACATTAGGGGCATCCCTCGGTGAACAGATGACCGTAGCGTTAGCAGATCCCGCAAATGCGGGTCTAAAACAAGCACTACTTGCGTTCGATACACCTGCACAAGGGGGTAACGGCAACGGTTCACCTGTTGATGAATTGGTGAAATTGTTCGTTGCAGGGACTGAAAACAACGGTGCTGCTTTCATACCTTATGGTACGGTTACCCCTGAGCAGGCAGCGGATCCCAACGCAATCATGCTGACCTATCGGAACTATGGTGATATTTCGCTCAATGGATTCGATCTGGCATTGACCTATTACCTGAGTCCGAGTTTGAGTTTCGGTGCGAATTATTCGTTTGTCAGTAAAGACCTTTTTGAAGACGTTGATGGTCTTGGCGATATTGCGCTCAATGCACCGAAAAATAAGTTTGGTGCAAGCGTTCAATACGTTAATACTAAGCATGGATTAGGCGTAGGACTTCGGACACGTTTTGTGGCGGGGTTCCCTGTCAGATCGGGGGTTTACGTGGGTGATATAGAATCGTATTATACGGTTGATGTAAACGCTGGTTATGAAATACCCATCGGTCCTAGACCACGTCTTTCATTCACTGTGCAAAATCTCTTAGACCGTAGACATCAGCAGTTTATCGGTTCGCCAGAAATCGGACGCTTGGCAATGGCACGTCTGACACAAACTTTCTAATCTAATGGGACTTCAGACACATTCAATTCTCCATTTTCTGATCGAATCTTTACCACCAGGCCCGGTAGGTGCGGTTTCCTAACCGCACCGGCTCCTGTAAAAAAGACGTGAAATCCAATAATTTCTTAAAATTGAATGGCTCTGAGTAGGACTTACGCTAATGTTGACGCGTCGCGCAATTTGTGATATACTATTGCCAATATCATGAGAAAGGATTCAGGTATGGCAATAAAGAAATCACAACTCTACGCTTCGCTCTGGCAAAGCTGCAACGAACTCCGCGGAGGGATGGACGCATCACAATACAAAGACTACATTCTGACGCTGCTGTTCATGAAATACGTCTCCGACAAAGCCGAAAACGATCCCTACGCGCTCATCACTGTGCCAGAAGGCGGCGGCTTCTCGGATATGGTGGCACTGATCGGGAACAGAGACATCGGCGAAAAAATTAACGTCATCATCAGCGCATTCGCGAACGCAAACGATCTCAACGGTGTTATTGATCAGGCGGATTTTGATGACAGTAGTAAACTCGGTAGCGGTAAAGAAAAGCAGGACAGACTCTCTAAACTCGTCGCTATCTTCAACGACCTCGACCTCAGCGCGAACAGAGCCGAAGGAGACGACCTCTTAGGCGACGCTTATGAATACCTCATGCGGCACTTCGCCACCGAATCCGGGAAAAGTAAGGGACAGTTCTACACACCTGCTGAAGTCTCGCGCATCATGGCGAAGGTCATCGGCATCGGGCCCGAGACCCAGCAGGATCAAACCATTTACGACCCGGCTTGCGGTTCCGGTTCACTCCTGCTCCGAGCTGCTGACGAGGCACCCCGCGGACTTACGATCTATGGACAAGAGAAGGACAACGCCACCCATGCACTCGCGCGGATGAACATGATCCTTCACGATAATGTCACCGCTGACCTCCGTCACGGTAACACACTCGCCTCACCCGATTTCACCGATGACGATCGCCTGAAAACCTTCGATTTCGCTGTCGCGAATCCACCTTTCTCAGATAAGGCATGGACCAACGGACTCACCCCTGAAAACGACCCTTACGACCGTTTTGAATACGGTATCCCGCCTGCCAAAAATGGCGATTACGCCTTCCTGCTTCATTTCATTGCATCGCTCAAGAGCAGCGGCAAAGGCGCGATTATCCTGCCGCACGGTGTCCTCTTCCGCGGCAACAGAGAAGCGGACATCCGCAGGAATCTCATCGGACGCGGTTATATTAAAGGCATCATCGGTCTTCCTGCAAACCTGTTTTACGGCACTGGAATCCCCGCTTGTATTCTGGTAATCGACAAAGAAAACGCCCACGTCCGCAACGGCATCTTCATGATTGATGCCAGCAAGGGGTTCATCAAGGATGGAAACAAGAACCGGCTCCGCGCCCAAGACATCCATAAAATCGTCGCTGTCTTCAATACCCAGATGGAGTTACCGCGCTACTCGCGTATGGTGCCGATCTCTGAAATCGCCGACCCTGCGAACGCCTATAACCTCAATATCCCGCGCTATATTGATACCAGTGAACCTGAAGATTTACACGATCTCGGCGCACACCTCAACGGCGGCATCCCAGACACCGATATCGACGCTCTCAACGACTACTGGACCGTCTTCCCCACACTCCGCAATGCCTTATTCAAAGCCAACGGTAGATCCGGATACAGCGATCCGCTTGTGGAGACCCAACACGTCAAAACAACGATCCTCACACATCCCGAATTCAATGCTTATCAAAAACAGGTCTCGGCAGTCTTTAAGGCATGGCGAGAGGCACACAAACAACGCCTGTTTGCTATTGATGTCGGAAACCCGCAGCCGAGGGAAATCATTCACACGTTATCGGAGGACCTACTCTCCCGTTTCAACGCCCTACAACTCCTTGATCGGTACGATATCTATCAGGAACTGATGGACTACTGGGACGAGGTGATGCAGGACGATGTTTATCTCATTGGGTCGGATGGATGGGTGGAAGCCGCAAAGCCGCGAGAGGTCATCCAGAGCAAACAGGTTAAGGAGACTCCCAATCTCGTCATCAAAAAACGTAAATACAAGATGGACCTGATTTCACCGGCGGTGATCGTTACGCGCTATTTCCCCGGGGCACCGGGAGCTATTGAGATGTTGACGGCAAAGCAAGCGGATGCTGCGAGTGCGTTAGAGGAATACATTGAGGAACACACTGGTGAGGACGGATTTCTTGCTGATCCCGTCCTTGCTGATGCCGCCAACGACAAAGGCAATATCACCGCCAGCAGTGTCAAGGAACGCTTGGATGGACTCAAACCGCAGGTGCTGATGCTCCGCGGGCCGGAGCGAAACATTATGGACGAACTCAATACCCTTAAGCACTGTCTCTCGTTATTTGATGCAAAATCTAAAGCGGAGAAAGCCTTGAAGGATTTCCAACTTGAGTTAGATAAATCGGTATTGGCACACTACGACACACTCACCGAGGCCGAAATCAAGACACTTGTGGTTGAAGATAAATGGTTCGCCAGTATCCGATCAGCGATTGAGGGTGAAGTCCAGCGAGTGATCCAAGCGTTGACTGAACGTGTGAAAGAATTGGAAGAACGCTATGCTCAGCCATTGCCGGATCTGGTGCAGAAGGTGAAAGCGTTTAGTGCGAAGGTGGAGGCGCATTTGCGAGAAATGGGGGTTGATTGAGTATGAGCCAGAGTATAATGATGGACAAGTTTCCTTCCGAGTGGCAAGTAATGCAAATCGGCGATTTATTTGAAGCAAAGGCTGGAGGGGATTATGATCCATCCAACTCCAGCGATGTTCGAGATAATCGTTATCCATATCCTATTTATGCGAATGGTTTGACTCAACAAGGTCTTTATGGTTTCAGCAACTATTCAGAAGAACCATCAGGGTCAATCACTGTCACTGGAAGAGGGACTTTGGGACAAGCCTTCTATAGAGATACGCCATTTGTGGCAATTGGTAGACTTATAGTCTTGAAACCAAAAACTTCAATCAACGCGCGTTTTTTTTGCGAGTACATCAATTACGGAATCGAGTTCGCTGTTGAAAGCACTGGGGTTCCTCAGTTAACTGCTCCTCAGATTTCTAATTACCTTGTACCTGTTCCCCTAATTCCAGAACAACGCGCTATTGCCGAAGTGTTATCGGATGTGGATGGGTTGCTCAATGCGTTGGAGGCACTCATCGCCAAAAAACGAGCCATCAAGCAAGCCACCATGCAGCAACTGCTAACTGGTAAGGCGCGTCTGCCCGGGTTTAGCGGGGCATGGGAAACAAAGCGGTTAGGAGATGTTGCTCATATTAAGACAGGAAGTAAAAACAACGAAGACAAAGATGATAATGGGCAATATCCATTATACGTACGCTCAGCCGTTGTTGAACGAATTAACAGTTATTGCTTTGACGGTGAGGCGATTCTTGTGCCGGGTGAAGGTGGTATTGAAAATATTTTTCATTATATCAATGGTCGTTTCGACTGTCATCAACGTGTTTACATGATCAATCGGTTCGTTGATGATGTGTTTGGAAAATTAATCTACTATATCATGGTTTTGCAATTCGGTAGGCACGCTATGCAAAACACGGTGAAAGCAACAGTTGATTCGTTACGCCTGCCGACCTGTCAAACTTTCACTTTTTCTATACCCAAGGATGTTGTAGAACAGCGCGCCATCACCACTGTCCTCTCCGATATGGATGCCGAGATTGCTGCGTTAGAGCAGCGTCGGGACAAAACCCGCGCCATCAAGCAGGGCATGATGCAGCAGCTTCTCACAGGACGCGTGCGGTTGGTCAAACCCAAATAACTGGCGTAAGCAACATTTATTGAGGAATTATGATATGGAGAGAAAAATAGATAATAGAAAGGATTATAT
>VXZK01000053.1 GCA_009845545.1 Candidatus Poribacteria bacterium | reverse complement strand
TTAAAAATGTTACACCAGTGTAACATTGGGTTGTTCAGGTTATTGGCATGAAATCCAATAACTGTAAGGGTTTATAGACTATTTTAGATATAATTTTCTGTGGTAAAAAAAATAATTTTTTCAGAAAGTGTAACATTCTGCGGCATCACAAATACAATAGTAGGGCGAGGCGACCGCGCCTCGCCCTACTGTTAAAGACCTATTTCGCTTTAAGTTTTGCCCATTGGGTAGCGAGTTTACCTGCGGGTTCAACAGAAAGCGTTCCAATTTCAAGACTTTTAACTTCGTCCTCTGTCAACGCGACGTTGTAAATTCGGGACTCTTCAATGTGAGCATTGAGTTCACCGGGCCCTACGAGTCCGTTTACATGTCGTTTTCCCCAAATCGCTTCGGCATCGCCTGCGGGCCATGTTCTGAGATCCCCCATATCAAAACTGCCGAGACTCTCGCCGTTCCGGTAACCGGTGATTCTGTACTTATTTTTGACATCCTCATATGTAATCACTAAGTAAACCATCTCGCCAGTCGGTTTTTCGGTGACTGCGTCGGGAAAATCCGCAGTGCGCCGGAAATGGCTACTTCCGGGCATCCACTGTTTATCCACCCTCTCAGCCCAGACGATTGCACAGAATTGATCTGCGGATTCCTTGTCCAGCGTAAGTGCTGAGCCATTTGTCTTTGCGTAGTCATCCAAACTCACCCAGGTTACTAACGACAACTCCGTGATGTCGGGGCCAGTGTAATCAAGGGCATGCGCCCATTTCCCGGTCTCAACGACTAACTGTCCATCCTCAATTTTAGCACCGTGGAGCGTTATATCGTCCCAATTCCCTATCTCGTCCTTTTCGCTATCAAATAACCACCAGCCAACCAGATGTTCCTCTTGGGCGTTTTGTGCGAAGACTGCTGGTGTTAATAGGCTTAGCATCAACAGAACAGCACACATATAATAGACTTTCATTCTCATTGCGAATTGCTCCTGTTTGGTTCAGGTTAGGTTCAGCGCGGGCAGTTTACCTTGAGGACAGAAAACAGATCGTGCTGCTACCCGCATTCGGTAAATTAAGAATATTATACCATACATTTTATGTGAAAGTCAAATGATTTTAGAGGTGTTCAATAATCAGTCATCAGGGTTCAGCAATCAGTAAAAGTGGTGCCTATAGCAAAGAGAGATCAAACGGAGAACTGAATGGTGCTGATCCGAAATAACGGTCTGCTTGCAAATTATCCTTGTATGTGTTACTATTAATAGCACTCATTCAATACTATAGATAAGAGAAACGTGGACAAAGGAAGAAATATGAAACGGTTGACGCTGCTGCTATCACTCGTCATCAGTATTGGCATATTCTGCCATCCGCTTTCCGCGCAAGAAAATGCTGATCCAAGACGGTTGACAGCATCCATAACAGGCAGAATTATTTGGGAGGGTCAAGACCTGTCACACGCGAATGTGTCTGTCTATCGGGATGACAAGTTACGCGAATTGTACATGAGTGGGATTCCGAAACTTGGTGATGGCCAGTTTACACTTGACGTTGAACCTGGTCAATACTATCTCGCGGCTTATGTGGATGTGAATAAGTCAGGAAATTTTGATGCGGGTGACGGCTTGGGTATCTTTGGGATCACTGAATGGGACGACAAGGATCAAAAGTATCAAATCGTCAAAGTAGATAACCGAGAAACGGTTCGGGAGATAGAGATTCCGATAACAGGACGCGCGACACTTACCGATGGGAAGTTTAACATTATTCCAGCATCCCAATATCAACCGACCGAGTTCCAAAAGTTTCAAGCCGATTTGCGTACAGCGACCTCTGGCTGTAGTGGCACGCTCAGTCTTGCGCTTGATAAGGAAAACCGGAAGCCTTTTGCGCTTGAAGGGCGTAAAGCCTTAATTCTCGCTTATACGGATTTATCTTGGAAATATCGTGCTGGGATCGCCACAGTGTCGGATTCGGGGGCGTGGCGTCTCAATTTGTCGCCGGGTAAATACTATCTCATGGCGATTGTCGATAACAACAAGACGAATAAACTGGACACCGGAGACGACTTCGGATTTTATGGTGTCGAAAATATGCGAAAACGTGGGGAGTTTCCAGAACCCGTACTGATTTCGCCAAACAAACTTATCACAGATATTGGCATAACAATTAGTGCTACCTATCAGAAGCGTAAAAAGACATCCGATGAGAATTCAAGCATACTGACGGGTAAAGTATCACTCCCTGAAGGGACCTCTGCGCGCATAGAGGTGTACGCTGAATCTACCTTAGTGTCCCCTATCGCGAGCGGAGAAACCGCTACCGATGGTACATTTCATATAGCACTTCCGCCGGGTGAATATTACGTTATCGTTAACTTAGATGCCAATAAAGACGGCAGATATAGTGAAGGGGATGGTTTAGGCGGATATGGAACGGTGGACATCACAACGCAGCCGCCAGCACCGATCACGGTGAGTGCTGGTGAAAATCGGAACATTGAACTCCTTATCAGCGCACGCTATGATGCAAACGGACACCTCCACGCGACACCTCCTGGCATTGAAGCACATATTGAACAGGGGATTATCGCTGGAAAGATTACATGGGATGGCTATGCTATTCAACAAGGTATTTTAACGCTTTCGTATACTGCTGACTTCAGCGCGCCGATTGCGATGCCGATCACGGTTGCCGGAGCTGGTAACTACCAAGTCAATGTGCTGCCGGGTACCTACTATGTCATGGCAGTCATGGATACAAATAACGACGGGAAAACAGGCATAACGGATGGTGTTGGGATATATGGCACGCGTCACCCGGTGCGCGGCGAACCCACGGCAGTCAGTGTTTTTCCGGGGCGGACAACATCTCATATCAATATTGAAATTCTCGCAAGTTACATTGATGGAAACGGAAACATGGCAGAGATTGAGGATGGTGGACGCTGGGAAGTCAAAAAACGTTTGGGTGAACCTGAAGATGTTTTTAGCATTACCCGCAACGGACGTGTGAATGAAGAGTGGAAATATTGGACAAAGGGTCTCGGTTTTCTCTGGGAAGCGAACGGTGTAGGTTGGGAGCTTGTTGGAGACGTGGAAGAATTCACGCCTAAAGCGGAGATCGCTACACAGATAGAAAACAGTAAAGCAGAGGCACTCGGACTTGGAGATGCCCTTGTTCCGGATCAGAGTGACCCACCCCAAACTGAACAGTTACCGGGCTTTATCTACTTTACTTATGACAATATCATTTGGGGAATTTCCGCTGATGGTATGAGTGTCCCCTTAGGTGTTGGACGCAATCCGACAGTTGCAAACGACGGGACCCTTACGTACCAAGACAGGGAAGGGAACGTTATCATCCGAGGTCCTGATATACCGGATGGGAGTTTGCTGCTTGATAGACGCGCGCTGGCAAACGATGTGGCAATCTCACCGGACGCGGAATATGTTGCTTATACACGTCTGGAGACCGGCAATCGGAGCCGCGTTGTGATGCGCCACATTTCGAGTGGCTCTGAATATGTTGTGCCATCAACTGCCTTGAAAAGTTTTACACCGGCTTGGAATAGCGACGGTAGCATGCTGGCGTATGTCACAGCGGGAACCATCGAAAACCCAGATGCTATGGCTTCAGATGCTGAAAATCAGAGACGAAATATCTACGCATTTGACCAAATAAAAACGAGTGTAGAGCCGATTGTCGTGTCCGCAGCCGATGACTCGCAACCGGCTTGGTCGCCTGGCGATCCAAATCGGTTGGCGTTCACACGCACAGAAGGTAACCATCAACAGATTTGGCTCATCGTCTACTCAGGTGATGGCGTGCCGACAGAACGACAATTAACCCAAAAAGGCGGTTCTCATCCGGTCTGGATTCCGCCTGAAGGACGTTGGATTCTGTACGAAAATAACGGTCAACTCTGGAAGATTGACACCGAAAACCCAGGGGCGACTGAAGCCGCGCTGATGCACAACGGTCAGATCGTGTTTGGACATGAACCGGCTATTTTAGGAGACGATGCCCAAACTGATACCGAGGGTGAAAAGTAATGAAAAAACCTTATACGCGATTAACTCACATTGTCCGATTTTTCATATTGATAGTATCCGTCATCGCCGTTAATGCTGCCAGCGCGCAATGGCTTTTGATACCGATGGAGCAGGGCAAGCAAACCAACCATCTAAAGGCATACGGGTTGACGTACTGGGCATTAGAAGTGCCGCGTGAGTACCGATGCTATTGGTGGCTGAACTACCGCGGTGGGGCGTTCGTGCTGCCAGATTCACAAGATGTGCGCGTCCGTGCTGTCCTCATGGGGGTGCATTTTGAAGCGATGAGCGATGCCGACTATACCGGCATCAAGCAGACCGTTCTTGAAGGTAGCAATATGGACGAGATTCTATTAGAAAAAGCGCCGAAGATCGCCGTATATGCGCCGTCAGAGGCATCTCCGTATCGAGATCCGTGGGACGATGCGGTTAAAATTGCGCTGGATTACGCCCAAATTCCGTACGATGAAATCTGGGATAAAGAGGTCCAAAGCGGTGTGCTACAGGCAAAAGGCTACGACTGGCTCCACTTGCACCACGAGGATTTCACCGGTCAGCACGGTAAGTTTCATGCCTCATTTTCGACGCAAGTCTGGTATCAACAGCGTATGCTGATGTTTGAACAGGCAGCAGCAGAAGCCGGATTTCAAAGGGTCCCGCAGCACAAAGGACAGACAGCACAGATGATTTCTGACTATATCGCCAATGGTGGGTTTATCTTTGCGATGTGTTCGGCACCGGAAACATTGGACATTGCCCTGGCAACACGTGGCGGTGCGATTGACATCGTAGCCCCCGAACTTGACGGGACACCGATTGTGCCAAATGCTGAAACGCAGCTTGATTTTCAGCGCACCTTGGCATTTGAGAATTTTAGCCTCTATACAAATCCGTACCGATACGAATTTTCGGACATAGATAACCCGAACCCTGACAGGGATGCACAAAGTGGTGTCGAAGATTTCAAGCTTTTTGAATTCGCGGCAAAGCACGATCCGATTCCAACGATGCTCACGCAAAACCATATTAGTGTTGTGCCGGGTTACCTCGGTCAGACAACCTCGTTTAATATGGACAAGATTCGGGGGTCTATCACGATTCTCGGACAGGTAGAAGGCACGAACTATGCGAAATATATCCATGGTAAATTAGGGAAAGGCACTTTTACGTTTCTCGGTGGACATGATCCCGAGGATTATCGCCACCTTGTCGGCGAAGGAGCAATCCCGACGAACCTCGATTTGCATAAACATTCACCCGGATATAGGCTCATCTTGAATAATATCTTGTTCCCCGCAGCTCGTAAGAAACCGCAGAAAACGTGAAAGGAATAGTTATAAGTTATAAGTTAAGAGGTATGCTGTGGCAGGGATAACAAAAGCAAGTGCTACAAGTGGTTAACTGACAACTGATAACTGATAACCAATCCAAGGACAGAAACATGAAGGCAGTGCTTGCGACGTGCAACCTGAATCAGTGGAGTCTCGACTTTGAAGGCAACACGGCGCGTATCATTGAATCCATTGAGATCGCGAAAGAGAGTGGTGCGCGGTATCGATTGGGACCGGAATTGGAAATCACAGGCTATTCTTGTGAAGACCATTTTCTGGAGCTTGATACGCTGCGGCATAGTTGGGAATCGCTTATGTATATCCTTAAAGGTGGGTATACTGATGGTATTCTCTGCGATATTGGTATGCCTGTCATGCACAAAAATGTCCGTTATAATTGTCGGGTCTTCGTGTTAGATGGCAAGTTGTTGTTAATTCGTCCGAAGATGGTCCTGGCGAGCGACGGCAATTATCGGGAGCAACGCTGGTTTGTGGCATGGGAGCGGGGTTGGACGACCGAGCTGTACAGATTGCCACGCGAGATTGTCGAAGTGACTGGACAACGACAAGTTCCGATCGGTATCGCGGCGATAGCGACTGCGGACACGCTCTTAGCAGCTGAAACCTGTGAAGAGCTCTTTGTGCCGATGAGTCCGCATATCCATTTCGGTAACGCTGGGGTCGAGATCATCGGTAACGGTTCCGGTTCGCATCACGAGTTACGCAAACTGGATACACGCATCGCGCTGATTCGGAACGCGAGTGCCAAAAACGGTGGTGTTTATCTCTACGCGAACCAACAGGGGTGTGACGGGGGTAGACTCTATTTCGATGGCTGTGCCCTGATCGCCCAAAATGGCGAAATCTTGGCGCAAGGTTCTCAATTTTCACTCAAGGATGTAGAGGTCGTCACTGCTACGGTGAATCTTCACGATGTCCGCACGTATCGGGGTGCGAAGGCGAGTCGTGCTGTGCAAGCGAGTCAAACGGAACGGCTTCCGCAGATAGACATTGATTTTGATGTGGGCATAGACGGATGGAAGGGTGCCCAATCTTCCAATCTTCTGTTCCAATCTTCTGTTCCAATCAAGCCGCATACGCACGAACCGGAAGAAGAGATCGCTTTGGGGCCTGCCTGTTGGCTCTGGGATTACCTCCGTAGATCTGGTGCGGCGGGTTACTTCATCCCACTCTCTGGGGGTGCAGATAGCGGTGCTGTTGCGACGCTCATCGGTTCAATGTGCCAGTTGGTCGCGAAAGCGGTTCGTGAAAAAGACACGGCTGTCATCAACGATGTAGCCCGTTGGCTTGCGGACGGTGAAACGCCCGATGTTTTCGCAGACCCGTGCGAGCTCGCGAATCGTCTGTTATATACATGTTATATCGGTACAGAGAATAGTTCGCGTGAGACCCGAAAACGTGCGAAACACCTCGCGGTGCAGATTGGTGCGCATCATCTGGACATCAATATGGACGGGCTTGTGAACGCGCTGCAATCCCTCTTTACGCGTATTACACAGAAAAAGCCGCGCTTCAAGGTTGAAGGTGGCACCTATCAAGAAAATCAGGCACTCCAGAACATACAAGCGAGGCTGCGTATGGTGCTGAGTTACCTGTTTGCACAGACGCTGCCGTGGGTAAGGAACCGTGAAGGTACGCTTCTCGTTTTAGGCACTGGTAACGTTGACGAGGCACTACGCGGTTACCTCACAAAATACGATTGCAGTAGCGGAGACATCAATCCGATCGGCGGGATTAGTAAACACGATCTGCGGCGTTTTCTGAAGTGGGCGGAACATCATCTCGGTTATACCGCGCTCGCTGAGATTGTAGAGGCACCACCGACAGCAGAACTGGAACCGATAACCGAAACTTACACGCAAACCGATGAAGACGACATGGGGATGACTTATGCCGAATTGAGTCGATTCGGGCAGCTGCGGAAAATGGAGCAGTGCGGCCCCGTGAGTATGTTTGAAAAATTAGTTCAGGAGTGGGATTACCTATCGCCGCGCGAGGTCGCCGAAAAGGTAAAACGCTTCTTTAGATATTACGCCATCAATCGCCACAAAATGACGACGCTAACACCCTCCTACCACGCTGAATCTTATTCACCGGACGATAACCGATTTGACTTACGACAGTTCCTCTATAACACACGCTGGACGTGGCAGTTCCGGCATATTGATGCCTGCGTGAAAAAATTGGAGGCAGAACAAGCGTGAATGCCCTTTTCCACTCAAAGGCAGTGAGGATAGTTCATTTCTACGCGCTATCCATCCTATGTATTCTCTTTGTATCCATATTCACTTTCAACACTGCGTCTGGCGCGCCTGATGTCCCGGTAAACTTTGACGGATGGATTACCGATGCGCTTGCGAAGTTAGAGACTGATGGTATCACAGGTGGATTCCATCGGCAGACTGCACCGCTCTCAAGAACAGAGGTTGCGCAAGTTATACGCCAAGCTGAATCGCGAATACGTGCAGGTAGCGTCGTTCCATCTGAGATAGACCGGAAACTCCTTGAAAAGTTGAAACGAGTGTTTCGTAAAGAACTGGCAGGTAGTGACGGACGGAGAATAGACTTTCTTCCACAACTCCGCGCGACAGAGAAAAAGATCGCTCCAGCACTTGAGGCTGCTTTTCACTGGACAGCGGGGACGCTTAAACAGCGGTCAGCACCGCGCTTAGTACTTTACTCTGAATTTGAGGCGCATAACTTTGAGAGTCGTCCACTTGATGGAAAAACAGCGGGGCAACGTCTTGAACGGTGGCGTGGTGGGTATACCATGGACTTCAAAAGGAGTTATTTGCAGGTAAATGGGGCGCACCTTAACCTCCTTGTCGGCAGAGATTGGCTTTTCTGGGGTGCGAGTCGAGATAAAACGGTAGGGATCTCGGATCACTCACCGGCGTTTGATCAAGTTCGGCTCACGGGTACATTTGGGAAACGCCTCAAAGCGACGGCTTTCACGACGCAATTGGATTCAACATGGTACGACGATGGCAAAAAACGCTATCTGGCGAAACGTTATATGAGCGGACACCGCCTCGACTATCAATACAACGATCGCGTGGAAATCGGCGTTGCCGAGTGGATACTTTACGGGGGCGATGCGCAGACGTTGGAGTGGAAGTATGCGAACCCGTTCACCTTCTATTACGCGTTACAATATAACGCGAAAGCCGACGATAATGTCATGTTTGCCTTGGATGCGGCGATTCGCCCTATTGATGGGGTGCGTCTCTATGCGGAATGGGTCATCGACGATATCCAATACGAATCTGATTCCAACGATCCACACGCAGTCGCATGGATTCTGGGGTTGACGTGGTATCCGCAATATCTTGATCGTCAACTCGGTATCCATAGCGAATACGCGCGTGTCAACCGATGGGCGTACACGCACCTCGATCCTGATAACCAATTCACGCATTTCGGCTACGCCATTGGACATCCGATCAGTAACGACTCGGACACATTGCGAGTTTCGGCATCTTATCAGTTTACTGTCTCGACGGAGGCAGAGGTCCGTGCAGTGTTGACCCGCCAAGGTGAAGGTACAATCGCCGACCGGTTTTATGGTGAGGATTATGAGTCGCTTCCATTTCCTACGGGTGTCGTCGCACGAACAACAGAGATTGGGGGGCGGTTCTCGTATCGTCCGTTGGATGCTTGGAATTTTTTCGTTTCGTACACGTGGCACTCTACACAAAATAGCGCACACCGTAAAGGGGAAACCAACCAAGGACACCAATTCACATTCCAGTTAGGATATCTCCTTTAGTTGTCGGTTATCAGTTGTGTGTAATTGCGCTTGTATCCGAACCGCCTACAGAGGTAATCGATGCTTCGGAAACGCACTTTCTTCTTTATTATCGCAACAGTTATTTTGATCCTTGTGTTTG
The DNA here is from genome assembly GCA_009845545.1 of Candidatus Poribacteria bacterium. Classification (GTDB taxonomy): domain Bacteria; phylum Poribacteria; class WGA-4E; order WGA-4E; family WGA-3G; genus WGA-3G. The sequence continues at coordinate 5,343 of VXZK01000053.1, read as the reverse complement.
GTGGCATTATCAATATTCATTTGGATTTACGGCTGCTCGCGCTTACACCGAAGATTCTTAAATACAAGGGACTCATTGAGAAATATGCCGTCAAAGAGAATTTAGATGCGCGGCTCATCTGCGCGTTGATCGTGCAGGAGTCGGGGTTCAACGAAAAAGCGGAAAGTGCTGTGGGGGCACAAGGATTGACACAACTGATGCCTGCGACCGCAAAAGAACTCGGCGTTCAAGACCCGTTGGATGCGGAGCAAAACATCGCAGGGGCGGCGCGGTATCTACACACGTTGTATCATGCGTTTCCAGACAGTCAACTGGATCATCAGCATCGACTGGTGTTAGCGAGTTACAACGGTGGTCTCGGTCGCGTTCGGGATGCCCAAGCCCTTGTCCGTTACGAACAAAAGGTAAGTCCATTGCTGTGGGAGCCAGTGAGAACAGCCCTCAGCCAACTCACGCCGCAACACGCATCTATCCACAAAAAAGTATGGGGAAGCGAAGAGCCTCCCCACGGGTATTTTGAAGGATTTAATGAAACTTTAAACTACGTGAAGCGAGTGATGCATTACTACGGTAGAATCCGTTTCTATGGTAAAGTGCTGTTTTTCTTATGACGAAAGATTTCATCTAACTGCTCGGAGCGGTAGGCGAAAATCTTCTCTATATCCGGACGGACGAAAAATTTATTGATAAGTCTCCCGCCCCAGACAGCATATTCAACAGAATCACCTACAACGACCCCGTTTTGTGTCTCATCAAAGGTATGTGTATGCCGCCAGAGTCGGTAGGGACCGCGGCGTTGCTCATCAAGAAAAAAATGAGGTGGGTTCCACTCTGTGATTTCACTCTGCCAACGGATCGGAATCCCGCGGAGTTTCAACCGATAATCAATAAGCGTTCCGGGAGTCATGTCAATCGGTGCCGGGGTCAGTACTTCAAATCGCAGCCACGGTGGTGTTATCACCGCGAGGTTATGGGCATTAGAAAAGAATTCAAAGACTTCCGTGATTGGCTGCTCAAGTGTCTGTTGTGATTCAAAAAGGAAGGTTTTCATTTTTAAAGTTTCCAGTTTCCAGTTAAGAGCGTATGTCTGGGGCGTTTTCTTGCTGGTTACTGGTTACTGGCCGCTGTTACAGATGTTTGTTCGAGTTGTGCAAGGCGTTGGTCTAATTGCTGTTGCTGTTGTCCCAAACGCAATACGTATAACATAAAGACTAACCATATTACAATATAGGCAGCGGCGAGATATTTGAGGCGGGTCCTTTGCCCTTTTTCGAGTATCGTAATAGAATTTTTCACAGCCTGCTCGACGACCTCTTCATCCACCGGGACCTCGGACTGTGAGATTGCCTCTGACACAGCCGCTGAAACCTTCTCAGGCGTTATATCCACTGGTACTTGGGTTGCGAAGATGAATAACGCCAGAACCACGACAAAACTTGCTAAAACCGATATTCTCATCCGGATGTCTCCTCAAGGTATTTCTGTTGTAATATCTCATAGCGGGCTTCTGTCTTTTTCATACGATATCGGATGATCAGCAAAAATATAAAGAGCATAATCAGTGCGAGTAGTGCTACCATCCATGTATACCGCATTGTCGCCTCAAGGCTCCATTTTGTCCCACGGTCTGGATGTAAGCCGCCTTGCCAGATATCTACGGCGTAATAGACAATCGGGACATCCAGATAGGCGATAATTCCGAGGACTGCGGAATAGATTCGGCGTTTATCGCCTTCCAGAGCGGAGCGGAGGATAAAATAACCGACGTACATGAGCCAGAGTACCAATGTGCTTGTGAGGCGTGCCTCCCAATTCCACCATGTGTTCCATGCGTATCGCGCCCAGATAGGTCCCGATAGCAAGGCGACTGTGCAAAAAATAAGACCGAGTTCCGCCGCCGCGACTGCCAGCAGATCGTCGTTCGGTCTGCGTTGGATGAGGTACTTGATACTAAAAACACAGTTGACGCCAAACGCTACAAAAACCGTGAGTGCCGCTGAGACGTGGTAATAGAAGATTTTTTGTACTTCGAGCATTGTGCCTTCAGTGCGGGCGTAACCAAAGATAAGATAGAGCGAGATGAAGATGAGAATTGCGGTGATAACGGCTATAATTTTTGTGCTTAGACTTCCCACAATGCGCTCCCCGTTAGAATTTCGGGTCCATCGGAAAGGACTGCTACTGTATGTTCAAAAAGGGCAGACAAGGAACCGTCCACGGTTGTAATTGTCCATCCGTCCGGCAATATCTGTACATCCGGTAGCCCAACGTTCACCATAGTTTCAATAGCGAGTACCATTCCGGGTCTGAGGCGTAACCCGCGTCCAGCAACACCCATACATGGGATCTCCGGTGCTTCATGAAGGCTTCGTCCGATGCCGTGTCCTGCAAAGCTCTGAAGGACGGAGAACCCTTGCGATTCTGCGCCATCCTGTAATTTGAAAGAGATGTCACCGATACGGTTTCCGGGTTTCGCTTCGGCGATCGCATCATAGAGCGAATTTCGCGTTACGTTAAGCAACCGTTCAGCTACTGGCGAGATGTCTCCAACAGCGAAAGTGTATGCGTTATCGCCGTGATAGCCGTCTATACTGACTGCTGTATCAATCCCGATGATGTCGCCTGCTTTCAGTACGTGCCTTTTGTCTGGAATCCCGTGGATGACGACATCGTTAATTGAGGTGCATATTGTGGCAGGATAGGGTTGGTGTTCTGGGAGTTGGTAGCCTAAGAATGAAGATGTGGCGTTAACTTCAGCAATTGTATCGCGTGAGATACGTTCCAAGTCGGTGGTTGATACACCGGGGACGATTGCATCTCCAATGCGCTTGAGGACAGTTGCGGCTGCTTTGCCGCTCTGCTTCATCTTCTCAATTTCGATTCTGTTTTTGATCCTAAGTTTATCCATCAGACTATCTGTCCAATCAAAGTATGCGCTGTCGTATTGTGAATGCGGACCTTGACAACTTCGCCGATTTCACTATCCGCTTTGGGAAATACCGTTGTTTTGAAACCGTCTGTTTTGCCGTAATATTTATCCGTTTCTCGGCGCGATTCGCCCTCGACAAGTACAGCGACAGTATCACCGACAGCGGTCGTGTTAATTTCTGCGGAAATCTGTTCCTGAAGTTCAATAATCTGTTTAAGGCGTTCACCCTTTTCTGTCTCTGGTACATCATCAGGTAGTGCTTTGTGTGCGAGCGTCCCTTCGCGTTCGGAATACTTGAACATGAACGCCGAATCGTACCGGATGTCCGTCATCATCTGATAGGTCTGCATAAATTCTGCTTCGGTTTCGCCACAGAAACCGACGATAACATCGGTAGAGAGGGCAATATCGGGGATGCGTTCTCGGAGTTTCGTGACGAGTGTGCGATACTCTTCGGCGGTGTAGGTACGCCGCATTCGCTCAAGTACCGGCGTAGAACCAGATTGCAGCGGGAGGTGTAAATGTTTACAAACGGTTGCGGAACTCGCCATCGCGTCAATCATCCGCTCGGTAGCATCTGCGGGGTGTGGCGAGGTAAATCGGAGGCGTTCTAAGCCGTTCACTTCGCCGACGGCATAAAGGAGGTCCCCAAAATCGGAACCGTTGTCGCGATAGGAGTTAACAGTCTGACCGAGCAGAACGACCTCTTTGAACCCTTGGTCTACCAATTTTTCGACATCTTCAACGAGGCGTTTCAACGGTAGACTCCGCTCTCTGCCCCGAACGAAAGGCACGATGCAGAAGGTGCACATCTTATCACATCCACGCTGAATCGTGAGCCATGCGCGAATTCCTTCTTTGCGGATGGGTGCGATGTCGGCGTAATGCTCGCTTTTGTCCAAACGTAATCCGAGGAACGGCTCTCGGTCTTTCAGGGAGACGTGCGCTTCTACGCCGCCCGTCAACGAATCCAGGGCAACGGGTAGATTCCGATATGCATCCGGTCCCATCACGAGATCGACGTAGGGTGCTGCGTCCAAAAGTCGGTCGCGGAGGTGTTGCGCCATACAACCACAGACCCCTATAATAAGTTCCGGTTGCCGACGTTTGCGGTGGTTGAGATGTTTGAGCCGATTGATAACTTTCGTTTCCGCGTTTTCCCGTATCGCGCAGGTATTGACGAGGACGACATCTGCATCGTCAATATGCGTCACCGTCTGGTGTCCGTTTTGTGTCAAGATGCCTGCCATCAGTTCGCTGTCACTGACGTTCATTTGGCAGCCATAAGTTTCGATGTAGACGCGGCGCGCGTGTGCTTGCTGAGGTCCGCCTTGCGGTTTTTGCGGTGGCGGATGCTGGGTGTCTACTTGCTCACCTTTATTATAGAGTGGGAAAAGCGTTTCGTTTTTCATGATGTTTACGTGTTCGTGTAATCTTGATGGTATCCCGATAAATCCACAGTGAAGATATCCCCGACATAAGCGAGCACACGATATTTTAAGGTATGTGTTGTATCGGCGTTTATTGTGAAAGGTGCTGCCTGTGCGAAAAGGAATCCGAAAGAAGCGTCCTCCGCGAGAAATGTTGTGTCGCCGTTTGAGGGGTGCGGGAAGATAGCGACCCCGACTGCCGCCTGCTCAGCAGTGGTGAGACCGCAGAGTGTTCCCCACACAGACGTGTTACTATTCACTTCCGATTCACCGATCCGTCCGTCAGCGTCAGCGGCTTTACGATACTCCATTTCAACGGCAAGATAACTGAGTCCTACGTCTCCCGTAAATTCAAGCGGCTGGCTCGGTGCGTGTAATGAAAGTTCTATATCCAAGATTTGCACTTCGGTCTGACGTGGATGTACTTCTGTCTTACACGTTTCTATCAAGAACGGTTCTGCGGGCAAGAACGGTTCTGCGGGCAAGAACGGTTCTGCGGAATTTTTCCATGTCGTGACAATAGAAAATCTTGCTGAAGATGCCTCCGCGTCGCGCGTCATCTCATCGTAATGCAGCGCCGCGCCGTTGACGGTTCCGCGAGTGAAACAGACCCCCGGCGGATGCTGATGCCCGATATTCGTGTCGTCCGTTACCACGTGTCCGTTGGGTGCATAGAACGGATGCAAATATGGCGGACGTGCCACATCGCCACTATGATGGCAAGTGAGTATCGGCGCGTCGTCTTCTGTGATGGATAATTCTTTTTCATTAAATTCGTGTAACATAGATACTATGTGTAAATTATACCACGCATCTGCGTATAATGCAAATGTGATTTAGGGGTTATCAGTTGTCAGTACGGTTTTCTGCGAAAACCTTTCAGTTGTCAGGACATAAAATCGGTGTGTCAAGACAGAATTGCGCTACTACGAACCAGGTTTTTGTTAGAGAAAGTTGTTATTTACTCTCAAAATAGAGTATAAT
>VXZK01000381.1 GCA_009845545.1 Candidatus Poribacteria bacterium | reverse complement strand
GAGGATAACATAAATATCAGAAAATGTCAAATTATTTTTTAACTTTACTATAATGCGCTCGCTCCTACATCACAAAACTTATCTGCGACACAATAACATAATGGCACTCAAGGCTCCCGTTCATCAATTTACCGAAACTCGGTCAATCCAAATTACACGTCAACATTTCTTCTATGTTAGCAATATCCTGTCGGTTTTTCGACTCGGCACGGTGCCTTTTATCTTTTACTTCATTTACCGTGCGCAATGGATATTCGCGATCGTTTGTGGCGGTATAGCTGTTCTGACTGACCTGTTAGATGGGTTTTTCGCGCGACGCTTAAAGCAACACAGCGAACTCGGCTATATATTAGACCCTGTCGCCGATAAACTCGCGATCTTCGCTGGCATTTTCGCGCTTGTGCTCTCAAAGTCTACGTTTCCACTCTGGGCGTTTGGTATCATTGTCACCCGAGATATCTTAATCGTTCTCGGCAATGCTGTGTTGGCATATAACGCGAAGATGATTACTCGCTCTAATTTGTGGGGTAAAGGCACCAGTTTCTTTTTATCTATCGCTGTGATGTTTTATCTGCTACGACCGATAATGCACCGCTTACCCAACAATATAGAATTTTATAGTCTCTGTTTTGCACTTGTATTTGTCGGCATTTCAACGCTGAGTTATGCACACCACATGTTTCGTGTATTAGAAGAAACCCAGAATTAATTAACCCCGCCACACCTACGTCATATTTAAGGGAGAAAACCCTCTCATGGCTTACAAAGAACTCGCAACGAAAAAACCCTTTGTTGTTAATAAAAACTTGGGGAGTGCCGTTGAGGTTGAGCCTGATGAATTGACAACCACCAACGCTGATGGTGACCCTATTGTCGTTCCGACGCAGAAACAGAAATACGATTTTGATCGGAACGGCTGGCTCCTAATTCCAAGCGTTTTATCGGACGCTGAGATCGCGGAGATGCGCGAATTCTGTCAACGCCTGCACGAAACGCCGGAACGCATCCCGGAACCCGAACGGTGTGCCCTCGGCGGACCGCTCCAGAAACTCACTGACCATCCCGTTGTTGTCGGATTTCTGAACGAATTCTTGGCGTATCCACCCGCCGCAAGTGAGGACTGCTACGGATTTCGACTTGAAGAAGCTACTTTATCTTTCGGGGACACGGCACCGCAAACGCAAACGCAATCTATTCTTCACAAAGGCAACGGCTTGTTTCGTTTACCGGGGGACTCTCATCTCTATCGGTGCGTACCAGGACGCGGTTGGAGCGGGTTAACACGGGCTATATGGGAATTAACCGAAGCCACTTCGGAAACCAACAGCCTCCGATTTATCACCGGAAGCCACAAAGCTGCGTATCCAATACCAGAGGCAGGGCAGAACCCAGATTTTCCGCTCTGGGAGACATACCAATGTCCACCCGGTTCGCTCTTTCTCCTCACAGAATCTATGACCCAGATACAGGTCCAACCGACAGACGCTGATCCGGTTCGCATCTCAAATTTGTACAATACCGTGGCGAGCCGCTGGTCGAATTGGTTGCCGCACCCACAGCTCCTTGAGGCAATGCCTCCCAAACGACAGACACTTTTTCGAGAGGCTTATGCAGGCGGCAACGTTATCAACGGAGATTTTGGACAACGCACATCCGCCTATCCTGCGGAAGTCTAACGGCACGAGGAGGATCAGATGGAAAAACAGACGAACACAGATCAGCAACCTTGGCTCGGAGCACTCTTGCCGCCCAATGTATGCGAATTCCCTACCCAGAATGCTGACGGTTTGCCAATTCCAGCCTTAACGCCAGAACAGCGGTACGCTTTTGATACCCACGGTTGGTTCCTAATACCGGAAGTCTTTACCGGATCCGAACTCAAAGAGATGCGCGATTTCGGGTATCGCCTGCATCACGACCCTGAGTCTATCCCTGAGCACGAACGGAGCCCTGTCGGGGGACCCCTTCAGAAATTAATAGACCATCCCCTTGTTGTCTCGCTCCTTAATGAGTTCACCGCGCATCCAGCTGTAACAAGTTCGGAGTGCTACGGCTTTGCTGTTGAGAGTACAAGCCTGTTTTATCGTTCACTCGGTATGGGCGGATTCGGACCGCATAACGGCAACGGACTGCTCCGCTTTCCCGGTGATGTCCACTACTACAACGCTTTCCCCGGCAAAGGCTATAGTCCGCACACCCGTATTGTATGGGAACTCAACGAAGTGAAAAAAGGACAAGGCGGCACACTTTTAGTGACCGGCAGCCATAAATCCGTCTATACGGCACCACCCGATATCCAAAACCCGAAGTCCGATATTTGGACAACTTACGGATGTCCCCCAGGGTCACTGATCTTCTTCACAGAGGCACTCACCCACAGCGCAAACCCGTGGACAAATACTGAAAATGACAGAATCGCTGTTTTTAACCTATACAGTCCTGTTGATAGTGGTTTCGCCAAGGTCTACAAGCCGCATCCGAAACTCCTTGCTGAAATGCCACCGCTCCGCCAAACACTGTTCCGCGACCGATATGTTGTGGACAACGTTAACGGCACATCATAGCAACGCAGAGGAAAACTAATGCCTGATAACAACAACTTTAACGAACTCCTCATTCATACCTTAAAGCAGATTCACGTTCGCTTGGATCGCTTGGAAGCCAAAATTGATGAGAAAACTGATAAGGCTGATCTCAAGGCTGTTGAACAACGCTTTGACAGCGTTGAAAATCGTCTTGACAGCGTTGAAAATCGTCTTGGTAGCGTCGAAAGCCGCCTTGACCGAATTGAAAGTGGCGTTGGAGCGATCAAGTGGGCAATTGGTGTTGGATTAGCCGCCATAGGTGTTCTCATGGCAGTTTTAAAGGTATTCTGATAGGGGTCTTGGTAGAAATTTCTGAAATGGAGTTATTATGTCCACAAAACAACCAAATGTCCTCTGGATTTATGGCGAAGATCTCTCCCCGGACCTCGGATGTTACGGCACACCCGCCGTGAAAACACCAAATATTGACCGACTCGCATCGGAGGGTACGCGTTTTACCAACGCTTTCGTCACGTGTCCAGTCTGTTCACCGAGCCGTTCCGCACTCATCACCGGAACCTATCAGACACACTTTGATGCGCACAACCATCGCAGCAATCGTGATAAACCTTTACGGACGGATATGAAACTCATCACCGATTGTTTCCGAGAAGCCGGTTATTTTACCTGCAATAGCCCAGGCCCCCCCTACAACCGCCCCGGAAAAACCGATTTCAACTTCCAACGTGAAAATCCTTTTGATGGTGTTGATTGGAGTGAATGTCCTGAAGGGCAACCGTTTTACGCGCAAATCAACATTCCAGACACACATCGCGTCTTTAAACCAGATCCTGAACGTCCTATCCCACCAGAGAACGTTGAATTACCGCCTTACTACCCCGATCATCCGCTCGTCCGAAAAGATTGGGCACTCTATCTCGAAAGTATTCAGATTTTAGATAAAAAGGTCGGGCAAATTCTCCTGCGACTTGATGATGAGGGACTCGCCGACAATACCATCGTCTTTTTCATGAGTGACCACGGACGGGCGCATATTCGTTGTAAGCAATTCCTCTATGACGGCGGTATCCATATTCCACTCATCGTCCGATGGCCCAAACAGGTTGATGCCGGTAGTGTCAGCGACGAACTTGTCAGCGGTGTCGATTTCGCACCGACAACGCTTGCGCTCACCGGTACTGAAATTCCTGATTTTATGCAAGGACAAATCTTCCTCGGTTCAGACGCAGCTTCGCGCAATGCTATTTTCGCGGCACGAGACCGATGTGATGGAACAGACGACAGAATCCGGTGCATCCGAACACACCGTTATAAGTTAATCCGAAATTACCACCCAGAACGTCCCTACATGCAATTCAATGGCTATAAGAAACAGCAGTATCCACTCTGGAGCTTGATGCCACTGTTATCAGCAAGCGGCGAATTGTCACCCGCGCAACAGCATTTCACGAAACAGACGCGCCCGCCTGAGGAATTGTATGATCTGGAAGCAGACCCCTACGAAATAAACAATCTCGCGACTGATCCAAATTATGAGACCGTGCGAAGCGAACTCGCTGCGCAACTTGATACGTGGATGACAGAAACCGGTGATATGGGTGAAATCCCTGAATCCTCAGAGGTTACAACGTATTGGGACGAAAATATGGCAGAGAGTTTCAAGCAGGGCATGGAAAAACGTGGACTCTCACACGATATAAGCGATGCGGACTACGTCAAATGGTGGGAAAAACACCTGTTAGAATGAAGATAGACGAGACGGAGGTGCTTTAATGAACGATACACTCTATGGACACGGCGATGGATTTCTCACACGGGATAATGGACAGCGTCTCTTTCCGATCGGGTTTTATGAACACCCTGCCGAAGATGACGCACTCAGAGATATGGCAGAATCCGGCGTTAACCTTGTTATGTGTGGTAGTGTAGAGGCATTTGACCGTGCACACGCACGGCGCGAGAGGCATCTTGTATTGGGGCTCCAGTTATATGAAGGCTGAGGGAAAGATGGGGTTTCGGAAATCGCTTTACGCGCTAACGAGCGAACTCGCCGCACTTCAGCCCTTTCTCACAGCACCCGTCGACCCCTATGTCACAGTGAACCTAATTGATGATGGGCGCACCGATATATCCCCACCTGTGTCGATGCGCGGTGTGAGTCTTACTGCGCGTAGAACCGGACGTGAATGGCTCATTGTCCTCGTCAATGAAGATGAACACCCGCACATGGGAGTGGAAGTTACCGGATTAGATGCCCTCAACGGCACCCAATTTCTGGAACTCTACGGTGAAGAGAAAACCACTGTGTCTGAAGGGGCGTTTTCGACAAGGATACAGCCCTTTGAGGCCAAACTCTTCGCAACGCACCAAAAGTGGGAAACTGACCGGCGGGAGGGCAGAGACTTTGAAAAGTGATAAGAGAAAACGCTTCGGATTTGATGCCCCAAAGCATAAGCCGATTGAAGCATCGATCCAATGGGCGGCAGAAAACGGGTTCAGATATATCGATTTCCAAGCCGATGTCCCGCCGAATGACATTGCTGCGTTTGACACAGCGCGGGTCCGTACGGTGCGCGACCTGTGCGAAAGGCATGAAATCGCTATCGGCATCCATCCCTCTTCCGCAATTAATAACGCCGAGTATGTACCCCTCATGTCTGAAGCCGTTGACTGCTATCTCTATGCGAATTTGGAACTCGCGCAACGACTCAATTGCGGCTGGCTGATCGGGCATGGTGGTTATCATTTCGGTGATGTCACGCAACGCCGTGATGCTGCTATTGCCCGCATCCAACGATTGGTGGAGCAAGCTGAACAAGCGGAAATAGTCATTTTCTTTGAGAACCACAACCGAGAGCCTGAACACGCCGAAATTCACTACATTCCCCATAACGTTACCGAAACACACTGGTTTTTCGACGAAATCTGTTCCCCATATTTCAAGTGGGCATTCAATGTGGCACATGGACATCTCGTGTCTGAAGGATGGCAAGGCTTTTTAGACGCTTTCGGTGTAGAGAACATCGGTCAGGTCCGCCTTAACGACAATACGGGAGAGTATGAAATCCACCTCATCCCAGGCGAGGGCACGATCAATTTTGTGGATCTATTCGCGCAATTAAATACGCATGGCTATAACGGCTGGTTCAGTCTCGGCTTCGGCAACGATGCAGATAAAATCCGCGTCCGAGATGAATTCGCTGAACACCTATAATACCTAATACCTTAACAAAACCCAGTTCGTAGTAGGGAAACCATTCATTGCCCGTTTTTCACATGCAAACGTGCGATAAATCGCACAACTACAAACCAACCCTCAATTCAAACTCAATGAAACTCTACTTTGTCATCTAACGATAAAAGGAGTAAACCGACACACCCCAGATAAGCCGGATGAGCACCCACGTGCCACCCACTATGAATTGACCAAGAATTAATCCCAAAAAGAGTGGTAACACCCGATGGTACAGACGGATGCCACCGAACCGTAAAATAAGGTGTTTGATACCCCAACTCACAAAAACGGAAAACCAGAGCCAACCGAAAGTCCACATACTACTTGCAACCGCATAGCCAGTCGGGTGAAATGGAAACATCGGAAAACGCGTGCGCAACCACCAGAGTAACCCTGTAAACAGAAATCCTACACCCATAAATGTAACTGCTGGGATGTTTGTTTCACTTGGATAATAAAGCCAGGTACGTAGCCTGTGATAACCACCGTTTCCTAAACCCGGATTCGCACCAATGTCATAGGATACAACCAGATATGACCAAAACGCTGCGAGGATACCAAAAAAGACACCACACATCAGTGCGACGACCATTCGTCCTGCCCGTATGTTCCCTACCTCCACAAGTTTAAACGCTTCGAGTGTATGTGGCATCGGATGGGCACGGTATCCCCGATTGAACGCATAATACAGTGACATCATCGCCAGACTCGGTGGTGGAATCATGCGTGAACCGAGCGAATCTATAATAAACTGGCGCGGGTTCGCTACAAACATCTCATGTGTCGGTGGCCCGACCTCCGCGCGAACCCGTGTAATTCCCAACGCGAGAAGATAGTAGATAGCAAAATATAACGCTATCATCCAGATCGCCATTCCGCCGCGGTTGGAAAAGATAAAGAGAAACAGCACACCGCCTATTAAACCTGCAAGTGGCCACCGATAATCTGTTGAATCTTGCATTTCTGGTGGAAGATTTGCATCTCTCTTGCCAGTCAAATTTCTAAACATCGCGTAAAAATGTTTACGTCCACCGTACAGACCAAAGCAGGCGATCGCCAGATATGCACCAACCCCTTGCGGACCATCGTACGGAAAACCAGGTAAAATCTGTAATCCCATCGCACTTCCCAACACACGTTCACCTTTCCAGAACAGATAGAAAAACCAGAGCGAAAAGGACATCTCTAACGGCATTAAAAATGCAAGCCCGACACCGAATGACAGGATATAGACAGGGGTCCAGCCGATGGCGCTCCACGGCTTTTCGGTGAAATAGATGCTCAGGTCTGCCTTTCGGACAGGTATCTCTGGGAAAGTTGGAAAGAACGCATGGATGCCGTTAATCAGGTCAATCCCTCCGGCAATCGCGAAACCTGCCCATAGCATCTTGTTTTTAAAGAGCCTTCCGTCCGAGTAGGTCATCTCTATTGGCAGACGAACGATCGGATAGGTGAGCCGCTCCCGTTCGATCCACTGTTTCCGAAGCAGGAGGTCAATGCATATCATCACCCAAATAACCACGGACAGAAAAATCGTCCACCATAGAATCGGTTCCCACCATGCCGCCAAATACCTCGATGAATAAAAGGTTGTATCCCCATCGTAAAAATCTTGCAACACGGAAAGATCATCAAGTGTCATCCAGCTGGGCAGATACCGCCAAAAGAGTTGTTGCCATTCGTTTTCAGGCGTAGCAAACCAAAAACCGTTTGGGATGACAGGCACAACCGTCTGCATCATGTCATGTCCCGCAATTGCCGAAGATATCGAGAGGATGACGTAGATCGTGAGCAGTTCGCCTTGACGGAGTGCGAAACGAGGCAACAGCAGCTTCAGCAAGAAATTAAGACACGTTAGCACCGCCAACGTCACCACTACATTGTAAATCAACGACATCGTTGTTGGCAGCGTACTCCAATACCGCAGATGATTCGCCATAATGAAATAGCTGTTCGGCGGGATGAGGATAATGCCAAGCAGGATCGCGCGAAAAGTTACACCCGGATGCCCAGACTGCGGTGTTTCTTGAGGGTTTGAGGGATATTTTGATGTGTTTACCATGTTTTTGAAGGCATATTCAGTGAAACCTTATGATTAACTTTTGCACCACTTTCAACCATTTTTAGCACGTACTCGCTATGAGTTCATTGCCTTTCGGCAGCACACAGATTCGCGAGTTAACGATAAAAAGAATAAACCGACACACCCCAGATCAGTCGGATCAGCACCCACGTGCCACCGACTACGAATTGCCCGAGAATTAATCCCAAAAAGAGCGGTAACACCCGATGGTACAGACGGATACCCCCGAACCGCAAGATGAGGTGTTTGATACCCCAACTCATAAAAACAGAGAACCAGAGCCAACCGAAGGTCAACGTACTACTTGCGACCGCATAGCCAGCCGGATGAAATGGAAACATCGGAAAACGCGTGCGCAACCACCAGAGCAACCCTGTAAACAAAAATCCGATACCCATGAATGTAACCGCCGGGATGTTTGTTTCTGTCGGATAATAGAGCCAGGATCGCAGCATGTTATAACCGCCCTTTACCACCCACGGATTCGCACCGGTCTTGTAGGAAACCACCAGATACGCCCAGAATGAAGCAAGGATACCGAAAAAGACACCGCACATCAGCGCGACGACCATCCGTCCGGCACGCATATTCGCCACTTCCACAAGTTTAAATGCTTCCAATGTATGTGGCATCGGATGCGCGCGATAGCCACGATTGAACGCGAAATACAGCGACAGCACCGTTAAACTCTGGGGTGGAATCATACGTGAACCGAGCGAATCGAGAATAAATTGACGCGGGTTTGCCGAAAACATCTCGTGGGTCGGGGGCCCAACCTCCGCACGAACCCGTGTAATGCCTAACGCGAGGAGATAATAGATAGTAAAGTACAACACTATCAGCCAAATTGCCATCCCACCATGGTTTGAAAAAATAAAAAGAAAAAGGACACCACCTATCAACCCTGCCAGCGGCCACCGATAATCCGTTGAATCTTGAATTTCAGGTGGAAGATACCTACCTCTCTTTCCAGTCACATTTCTAAACATCGTATAGAAATGCTTACGTCCGCCGTAGAGCCCAAAACAGGCGATCCCCAGATACGCGCCCACCCCTTGCGGGCCATCGTACGGAAATCCCGGCAAAGCCTGTAACCCCATCGCACTTCCCAAGATGCGCTCACCTTTCCAGAAGAAGTAAAAGAACCAAAGCGAAAAGGACATCTCTAACGGCATTAAAAAGGCAAGTCCGACACCGAATGACAGAATATAAACGGGGGTCCAGCCGATTGCGCTCCACGGTTTTTCAGTGAAATAGATGCCAAGGTCCACCTTTCGGACCGGTATCTCTGGGAAGGTTGGAAAGAACGCGTGGATGCCGTTAATCAGGTCAATGCTCGCTGCAATACCGAAGCCTGCCCACAGCATCTTGTTCTTAAAGAGCCGTCCGTCTGAGTGCGTCATCTCTATTGGCAAACGGACGATCGGATAGGTGAGCCGTTCCCTTTCGATCCACTGCTTCCGAAGCAATAGATCGATGCATATCATCACCCATATCAGCACGGACAGAAAGAGCGTCCACCATAAAACCGGTTCCCACCAAGCCGCCAGATATCGCGTCGAGTAAAAAGAGGCTTCCCCGTCGTAAAAATCTTGTAAGACGGACAAATCGCTGAGGGTCATCCAGCTGGGCAGATACCGCCAGAAGAGTTGTTGCCATTCGTTTTCAGCGGTGGCAAACCAGAAGCCGTTTGGAATCACAGGCACAAGGGTCTGCATCATATCGTGTCCCGCGATCGCCGAAGATATTGAGAGAATGACGTAGATGGTGAGCAATTCTCCCTGTCGGAGCGAGAAGCGCGGCAGCAGCCGTTTGACCAGAAAATTTAGGCTGGTCAGCACTACCAGCGTCACCACTACGTTGTAAATTAGCGACATCGTTGTCGGCAGTGTACTCCGGTAACGCAGATGGTTCGCCATAATAAAATAGGTGTTCGGCGGTATGAGGATGATGCCAAGCAGAATCGCGCGAAAGGTAACACCGGGGTATCCTGTCTGAGATGTTTCTTGGGGGGTTGGGAGATGTTTTGATGTGTTCGTCATATCTTTTACGGTATATATTACAAGCTCTACAACCCTCATTTCGCGGACGTGGTTTAATGAAGATTAAGAATTTAAACCTTTCCGACTTCCATACTTCCAATCTTCCAACCCATCTTGGAGGCAAAACACATATAATATTGAAAATTGCTTAACCGCGCGGAAACACTACTTTATCTACAATTTCAGATATGACAAAACCTAATCAATATCGGAAAAATCAGGACGGATAACGCACAAAACAGCCCGATATTCCACAACCACAGATGCGTTGGACCCGTACTCAAAATTGACAATACCACACACAATGGACTTATCACATCTAATACCGGAATTGCGTCAAATAGCGGAATCGGAATTAGGGGTAGAAAAGTTAACAACAACACCAATCCATAACTGATACTTTTTGCCTGAACTGGAGGATTCCGCAACGCAAAACCGATGCCGATAAGCCCAAAAAAGATGCAGCTCACCAATAATACCGCACCACATCTCGTCAATTGTGAAACCGCTAAACCGCCAGTGTAACTTGAAAGAGCAAACAGTGGGAGCGTTAGCCAGATACCCCACATCGCCCAAAGTACAACAGCACTCAATTTACCTACCAAAATTTCCCAACTTGCCAATGGTGACAACGCAAGGAGTGCTCCGTTCGTTCCATTTCTCGGTAGATGTTGATCTGTATGCCAAGCTTCGACTGCATGCCGCGGCACCCAAAATTGAAAAATAAAGAGGAAAATAATACAGAGTTTATACGTCTGTTCTCCGACATCGCGCGTCTGATTCGCATGGAATTCAACTGTGCCAACCAGCAACAGCAGCGCGAATCCACATAAAACCACCAACTGCATACGTCGGTATTTGCCAATATTGGTATAGCAACGGAGTTCTTTAACAATAACGGCTAACATTTTGAAAGGACAACCTCGGACCGCGGGATTACTGATTTATGGTGAATCTTAGAATTATAGTGAAGCCGATAAATAAGTGGACATCTTTGTAGCATAAACTTTCCAGTTTGTGCCAGTCTGAATGCCTGTTATAGGTATTCAGACTGTTCGAGAGTGCCCAATTAATTACAGGTTTTACTATAACGATACATCTTTGTAGCATAGGAAACCGTTGGTCTCCTGTGGCACTCCAACCGCACCTACTGACCGCTGATAACTATTTTCATTGACACATTTCCGTAAAAGTGATATTTTCAGTACAACTGACCACTGATAACTGACAACCGACAACTGAATGCCTCTGATAGTTAAGGAGACCTCCATGTCCAAACTCAATATTGCTTTAGTTGGTGCCGGACGGCGTGGCGGCGGCGCGCATCTGCCCGTTATCGCGAAACTCAAAGATATTTACAACCTCGTCGCGATTTGCGATATAGACGAGGAGACCGCAACCCGCTACGCCAAGGAATACGGCGCGACCCCTTACACGAATGTCCGCGACCTCGTCGCCCAAGAAGAACTAAATGTCGTTGATATTACCGTGCCGGGTGTCGCACACCACGCAATCGCATGTTTTATGGCGGATGCCGGCGTTCACATCCTCTGTGAGACCCCTATCGCAGTCACACTCCCGACAGCAGACCTAATGATTGAAAGTGCCAAAGCGAATAATGTCAAGCTTGAGATCGCTGAAAACTATTATCGGGCACCACGCGAGCGGTTTTTATCTGAGGTTATCGAAGCAGATGTTATCGGCGAGGTCGCTCGTATCTACCGCATCTTCTATGAAGGCGGTTATCACGGCATGAGCATGCTCCGCCTCCGCGCAGGTGGCGAACCGAAGTCCGCACTCGGTATTACACAAACGACACCAGTCATCCCGATCATTGACCGGATGAAACGTCATCACACCAACGAAAGGTGGAGCCTCGGTTTTATTGAATTCGACAACAACGCAACTGCCCTTATGGTGTACTCTAACGTCATCCATGCGCGTTCCTTGGGACGCGGGCAAACCGGAATTTCGCAGATTGACGGTAGTAAAGGTACTATTGTCGGTGAAGACATCTACGTGACACCTGCCGATGAACTGCAATCCGGTGCAAAAGGAGTCGCTTATCAGCCCAAGCGCACAACAATTGACGTGGATGGCACTAAAGTTATTGAAAAAATTTCATTGGAGCTCCCCGATCAGACTGTCACTTGGGAAAACCCGCTTAAGAACTATCCACTTTCCGAGGGGCAGATCGCAGTAGCAGATGAGCTGCTCAGTATCGCTACGGCTGTACTTAACGATTCGGAACCTGAATACGGTGCAGCACTCGGTAGGCAGGACCAAGAGATGAACATCGCAATGGGTGAGTCTGGCAAGCGCAGTAAGGAAACGATCGCCTTTCCGCTCACCGAACTAACCGAAACAGAGCGGGATACCCACGAAAGTTATCAGCAACAATATGGACATCCCATAGAAGACATCGAAGCCGGAATTGATACCTTCTTTCCACGTCGCTAATATCATAGCATGTTGTGTGAAAGAATTCAAACGTTTTCTGTTAAGGGGCACTGCAGGCGCGGTTTAATGAAGTTCAATTATTCAAATCGGTAATCCTGATTTCCCCCAGGCGCAGTAGGTGTGGTTTGCAACCGCATTTCCCCCAGGTCCGGTAGGTGCGGTTTGCAACCGCACCGGACTTCCGCAAGAAATTGCCAAAATCTAACCCCGCCAATCTTCTATTCCCAATTTTTGAAACCGCTAAAAAGAAAAAATTCCCTTGATTTTCCATACAAAACATATTATCATATATGTAGATATAAAATTTCATCAGAAATGCTACTTTCAAAGCATCAGCTTAATTATCAAACTCACTTAACCTTACACTTTCCGACTTTTTTTCTTAAAACAGAGAAGCGGAAAAAATGTCCATGAACCCTTACAATCACAGGGTTTATCACGGTAAACCATTTGTGCTAAATGTTACACTGGTGTAACATTTTTAGGACTTACGCATTTCCTCTTAAAGTCCCTGGGGATCAAGGGGGTGTTTTTGCTGAGGTGTTTCTTCTAGGGGATTTAGGGTGTTAAATAACCAAAATATCAACTTTTTTGGCAGACCATTTAGTTTTACATATTTACTTTATGTGTGGATGTACTCTCTTCTGTAGGAGCGAGTGTTTTTGCTTGGGTGTTTCCTGTCGCTCGCGATATTGCGAAGAAACGTTAACATCAGTAAATGAAAGCTAAAGTCAAAGCTGAAAACTAATAGCCCTGCGTTTTCCCCACCCCAGAGGGGTGATATGTCTATAGAAAAAGGTATATTAACGTCTTGCACTCCAGCGGAGTGCTATGTGAGTAAATAGCTGGCAACTTAGGTTATAATAGGAGGATATAATGAATAATTTATCTTCAACACCTGAATTTCCGAAATTTCCGATTGAAAAGTTTGAGGCAGAACTTGAGCAGGAGCATGCTGAATTTAAATCTGCCATCCAAAAATCGACGCAAAAAGTATTAGCACAACTCAAAGAGCAAAACCCAGAACTTATGGATGCCCAAATTACGAAACAGAATGATATTGAAATCTCAATAATATTGGGAAGGAAACAGCCTGATGGGGTTGTGTTAGAATATAACGAGCAAATTCGGGATATTTTGCTCAAAGACCTATATTCCCAAATAGAAAAAGCACTGGGACGGCCAGTTACACCTGCTGAATTAACTTGCCCTCCGCTTTCTATCCCTTTATCGGAGATTAAAAAATTGGATCAAATGAGGAAAGATTACGAGTTGGCAGTTGCTAACGGGTATCTGAGTGAAAATCTTACCTTCATAAATGAAAATATTCCTAAAGGCCAAACGACTCGACCAGACATAAGAATCTCTCTCTATATGCCCAGTTCTTGTGGATCATGGATGTTTATTTACACTGAGTCAAATGGGATAGTATTAATAAACGATATTTTTAAACCGCCAACCGTGACGCTTGATACAAACGTGGTAAAAACATGGTGGAAAAATCGATCTAAAGTTGAACATGTGGAAACATTAATAGAACTCGGCGAAAAATTTGAAATTGATTTAGCAGTCACGGGAAGAATTCACGATGATGTGCCGAATCAGCCGTTAGCTGCCCAAATTAACGATCTTCCGAACCTATTAATCGATGAAATTGGGGCAATTATCCGGATTGACAACTGGAAGCCTGGTACTGACATAGGAGGTATCACTGAATTTGTGAATTTTATCGGATCAATTGAAACCTCTGATAAATTCGATCACATGAGTAAAAAGAGGCAACCAGATTGGCGTGATTGGGACCATATCCATACACATTATAGGTATGGCAGAAACTACTTTCTCACATGGGATGGTGGAATCTTACATTTTCAAAAAGAGTTTGAAGAGTTCGGTATTAAAGTAATGAAACCTGAAGATTACCTTTCACAACATCAACAGCCGAATCTTGAAGAATGGGTAAAGAAAATAATGTGCAATTCTTTACAAACTGATACTTCAGGGGATGTATAAAGTTTTGATGCGCGATTATTAAAAAACGCCCCTGTAGCATAGGCTGTAGGACTTACGCATGCTGCTCTTTTGTAGCATAGGCTGTTAGCCTGTGCCTCTTCTGTCCGATATACTGTTGGTTTCCACCGTTGTCCTGTGGATGAACCGGAGGCGTTGGTTCATGTGGTAGAAGAACGGACATCTGATAAGGAGGTCTCTAATATGAATAATCAAGCCAATTCCAACAAGAGCAACTCTGTAGATAGTTTTCAAAGAATATTATCCCTTGCGGAGTTTGGCGTAAAGAGAATCGAAGAAAGGCGGACTGTTGAGTTTAGGATTTTTATCTCATATATCACACTGCTCGTGCTCGCGCTTTACCAACTTAGCAAACAACAAAATTCTATTCACGATTTTTTCAAATCTATTATACCGAAAGATTCTGTAAATCTTAAATTATGGGAAGGCATTATACTATATGCC
>VXZK01000033.1 GCA_009845545.1 Candidatus Poribacteria bacterium | reverse complement strand
CTCATGAATATATGAGAAATTCGTCCCTTGTACTCCGCGTGGGTTATGAATTATAGTGATACAGTGCTTTTCGCGTTCTGGAAATACTTCATCCAATAAAACCCCAAGATAATTCTGTTCATTTTCATCTATTGCGACAATTATACTACCATCGTTTCTCAACAACTCTTTAGCGATGTCCAATCTGTTTTTCATAAAAGTCAGCCATGATGAACGCTTGAAATTATTGTTATACATAAAAGTATTTGACGGACTATCTGGATTATACGGCGGATCAATGTAAATCAGTTTGACCTGTCCGCGAAACTGTTGTTTGAGGGTGTGGAGTGCGATGAGATTGTTGCCTTTGATGATAAGGTTTTCGCGTATCGTGCCGTTTTCATCACGTTGGATGTCTATTACATCTTGTTCACCGCTGACGGTGTGGCGTTTCCAGTTGGTAAGCACTTTTGGATCGAACATCTGATTAATTTCGTCGTGTGCAAGGATTTCGTTGAAGAAAATCTCTTTACGTTTTTCTTCCTCTTTTGTCTGTCCACCTTCAAGCACACAATCTTTGTAGGGCCAGACGAGTGAGACCTCGCCGCGTTCACGGAGAAACTTACCGTCAATGTTCAAGCCGATTTTGTTTCGGAACTGCGTATAGGAATTAGCAAGGAAATTTTTGGTGGTGATGTAGTCGATAAAGGTGTTGTGATTGAAAACCCAATGGCCTTCAATCTCGTCAAAAAAAATTGATTTTATATCTTCGTCGGTGAGTAACAATTTGATAAGATTGTGGTCGAGGTGCCATGCGCGGTCTTTGACTGCAGCGGGGAGGAGTTCGCCTGATTCGTCGATAAAATCGGAATGGGTTTTGAGGCGTGCGATCAGTTTCTCGTTAAAGGTTTCTTTTGGCATATTTAGTCCTTCTACATAGAATGTTATCCGTTAGGTTCTTCGCTATCTTCGGGTTTCTTGGGTTGCGTCTCTGGTTCCCCCGGAGTCTGGACATCAGGAACCTGACCGTTTAATCTATTTCTGATTATTGATACAACCTTCCTAATTGATTGTTTAGTCTTCCACCAAATAAGTATTAGACACAAACCACCCAAGATACCTACTACAATGATGAAAATAAAAATTGTTTCTGTGATCGGTGATCTGAAATCAGCTGTTGCTAACGCAGCTATGCACGTGAACGCAATTGAAAATAGAAAAATTCCTAAGTTCAATAGCAGCGTGCCCACTTGTCCTTTTTCTAATAACTCTAATTCATGCTCTTTGACTTCATATATATCGAGAGAATCAACTCTACCACGTCTAATAAGAGGCTTTTCGTCCCTATAAGGAGAATTAGGATCGACCATTCTATAATCTCTCCTTTAGCCATTCACTATTATTGGTACTATACGGATTTGTCCAGGCAGCCTCTATTCCCGATCGAATAACGAATATTCGCTCCGAGGCAGGAAGGTCTTTACTCAAAAAATCTCGAATCTGAGATGCACTTTGATCAGAGATAACAGCCCAACAATTGTCGTGAATAGGACAATAACCACTATATTGCTTAAGTTTCTCTTTCAGCTGATTCTTTTTGAAATCATCATTCACTTCAAAAGTAACAATATAAGTTGTCATCATATCTTCCTAAATTCGGAATATCATCTCACAGCAAACTATATTTGTCATATCAGTCAATTCAAAATGAAATAAGTCTCCGCGAGTATTCATTATCATCGTACCGTATTCTAAGTTTATCATAGGTCACGCAAAAAAATCAAGGAAGATAGAATTTTTACCGGGCTCTGGTTCGGTTAGGAAACCGAACCTACCGGGCCTGGGAGTCCAGCAGGGCAGGACTCGGAGTTTGCGTCTACAATACTTCACGTAAGAAGCGAGCCGTATGGGATTCTTGGACTTTTGCGACCTGTTCTGGTGTGCCTATTGCGACGACTTCCCCGCCGTTTTTACTACCCTCTGGTCCCAAGTCGATGATCCAGTCGGCGGATTTGATAATGTCGATGTTGTGTTCGATAGCGATGATCGTGTTGCCTGCATCGACGAGTTTATTCAGCACCTTGAGGAGTTTTTGGATGTCGTCAAAGTGGAGGCCTGTCGTCGGTTCGTCCATGATGTAGAGCGTCGAACCGGTTGTCCGGCGTGCCAATTCTTTGGCAAGTTTGACGCGCTGCGCCTCGCCGCCGGAGAGGGTCGTTGCCGATTGTCCGAGTTGGATATAGCCCAACCCGACATCTGCTAACATCTGGAGTGTCCGGCAGATACGTGAACTTTCGCTGAAGAATGTGAGTGCCTCGTCTACCGTCATATCTAAGACTTCGGCGATATTTTTGCCTTGATAACGGATCTCAAGGGTTTCGTCGTTGTAGCCGGTGCTATTACACGCTTCACACGGCATCCATACATCCGGCAAAAAATGCATCTCAACACGGTTGAAACGGTGCCCTTCACAGACATGGCACTGTCCGTAAGCGAGGTTGAAACTGAAGTTGCCAATGCTAAATCCGCGTATCTTTGCGTCGTGTTGTTCGGCGAAAAGTTCTCGGATTTTCGTGAACAGATCGGTATAAGTAGCAGGATTGGAACGCGGTGTTTCGCCGATCGCTTTCTGGTCTACGTTGATGAGCCGTTTGATGTGACTAACGCCCCGTACGCTCTTATACTCCGGTTGCCCGTAGTCGTTATCTATCGGTTTCGGTTGCCAGTTGCTATCGCGGATATGGCGAGTATGGCGGTGGTCTTCGGCATTCTCAGTTTTAATAGAACTGCGACTCTCAAGTGCCGGCTTTAGCGTGCCTTCAACGAGTGAACTCTTCCCGCACCCTGAAACACCGGTTACACAGGTGAGGGTGCCGAGGGGTATTTTAACATTAATGTCTTTGAGGTTGTTTGTTTTCACACCGTATATTGCTAATTGCTTGCCTGTGCCTTTGCGCCGCGTTGTTGGAACCGGAATTTCTACTTCATTGGAGAGGTAAGCCTGCGTCAATGATTTGGTGGGGGATGGTTCATCGATAAGTGGCGATTCAGAAATTGTTCCTACAGGCGTGGTGGTGTCAGTGAAGGTGTCCGGTGTACCGATAGCGACAATTTCGCCGCCTGCTTTGCCTGCCTTGGGACCGAAGTCGATAACATGATCAGCGGCTAATATAGTATCGCGGTCGTGTTCAACGACAAGGACGCTATTGCCGATATCGCGGAGTTCTTTGAGTGCGTTGATGAGCCGCTCTTGGTCGCGCGGGTGTAAACCGATGCTCGGTTCATCGAGAATGTAGGTCACCCCAGTGAGACCGCTGCCAAGTTGGCTTGCGAGTTGGATTCTACGCATTTCGCCGCCCGAAAGCGTCGGTGCTCCACGGTCCAATGCGAGATAGCCGAGACCGATGTCTTCTAAGAACTGAAGGCGTATCCGAATTTGGCGGAGGACTTCGGCTTCAAACTCAGGTGAGGTGTGCACATGAAGTGCAGGGTGTGTGGCTCTGGAGGTTGATACACCTTTGGCGACAAGGAAATCTTCCTTACCGTTTTGTGTCTCGTTACTGACTCCGGCTTCAATCTGTTTCAACCGCGCGTTGAAGAATTCAATGGTTTCAGTAATTGAGAGTGCCATCAATTCCGAAATGGTTGTGTCCTCGAACATGACGCAGCTCGGGAAAGGTTTCAATCGGGTGCCGTGGCATTGGTTACATGGATCGTGCGGAAAATGTGTATTCTTCCCGCGTCCATCACAGAAGTCGCACGCCCCTATTTTGTTGTTAAAGGAAAAGTGGCGAGGTGTTAGTTGCCCGAAATTATTTCCACAAGAAGCACACATCGCGTGTTCGCTGAAGAATTTTTTAACAGGGCTCCCCGGCTGTGGTGCTGTAGTTTTCCGTTTAGATCGGCGGGTGCTTGTGGATGCCTGTGCACTGGATCGGCTCTCTTGAAGCAGTACAAATCCACCGCTTTGGAGGAGTGCCAGCTCGACCGCTTCGGTAAACCGGCTCTTTTCTTCGTCAACAAGTTCGACGCGATCAATAACGATAAAGATTTCATGGCGAATAGTTTTACTGAGTTTGGGAGTTTCATCAAGTCGGTGAATGTCGCCGTCAATTTGGACGCGTGCGAATCCAGCGCGTTGCAGTCGACTGAAGACATCCGCATACTCCTCGTTTCCTTTGAGTCCATAAGCGGATTCGCTGGCGTTGATGTCTATGATTTTACCTCTTATTGTGTCTTCGCCTATTTCTGGGAGAAGCATAAAGTTTGTAAGAGGGGCGAGAACATCCACTCTCTGTCCGGCGAGTCGTTCAAAAACCTTCTCTGTGATTTCCTCTGCGCTTTGCGGCTGGACCTCCGTAAGGCAGTCCGGGCAGTAGGGTTTCCCCCATCTGGCGTAAAGTGTGCGGAGTCCATCGTGTATCTCAGTGATCGTTGCGACCGTGGAGCGCGGGTTTTGACCTGCGTTGGCGTGCGAAATTGCGATGGCGGGTGAAAGTCCGTCAATTTTTGAGACCTTAGGTTTCTCCATCTGCCCTATAAACTGGCGTGCATAGGTGCTGAGTGTTTCGATATAACGCCGCTGCCCTTCGGCATAGATGGTATCAAGTGCGAGGGATGTCTTTCCAGAACCGCTGACCCCTGTCAGTGCCGTCATTTTTCGATGTGGGATATCGATGTCCACGTTTTTGAGGTTATTTTCGGTAGCCCCTTGCACAGCGATGGCTGTCCGTTTTTCTTGTGTCTGTTCAAATGCATCAGCAAGTTCCGGTTCGATGAGTCGTTGCTTCGCATCACGCCAGATATCGAAATCACCACGGAGGGCTTGTCCCGTATAAGATTCAGGCATCTCGGTGATCTGTTCAGGGGTGCCTTCGGCAACGATCGTACCCCCGCCAACACCGCCCTCGGGTCCTAAGTCAATAAGGTAGTCTGCGGAATTGATGACCTCAAGGTTGTGCTCTACGACGACGACGGTGTTGCCATCATCTACGAGTCGATGGAGAATCGTCAGCAGTTTATTTACATCGTCAAAATGTAGCCCTGTTGTCGGTTCATCAAGGATATAGAGGGTTTTGCCGGTGCCTCGTTTGGAAAGTTCCCTTGACAGTTTAATGCGTTGTGCCTCACCGCCAGAGAGCGTCGGTGCGGGTTGTCCGAGTTTAATGTAATCGAGCCCGACATCATGGAGTAGTTTTAACCCCCTTGCGATCTTTGGAATATCGGCGAAGTGTGCCAGTGCAGTATCAATATCCATTTCGAGGACTTCAGAGATATCTTTCCCTTTATATTTAATCGCGAGCGTTTCGGTGTTAAACCGTTTCCCGTTGCACACCTCACACTCCACCCAGACATCAGAGAGGAGTCCCATATCGACCTTTTTGGCACCGTTTCCGCTGCAGGCTTCACATCTACCGGCGGCAACATTGAAACTGAACCGTCCGGGTTTATAGCCTCGTAATTTGGCATCGGGCAAACTGGCGTAGAGCGCGCGAATCCCATCGAAGACCTTTGTATAAGTTGCAGCGTTGGAACGCGGTGTTCGTCCGATAGGTGCCATGTTGATATTGATAATCTTGTCAATAACAACGGAGATAGGCACGTCTTTTTCTTTGATGCTCCCGCGAATGTCGTCATAGTCGCCGGGTACAGTCTTCGCCTTCATGAGGTCGCGGGCAAGTGCATTGTAGAGGATATCGTGAATTAAAGAACTCTTTCCCGAACCACTTACACCCGTTACGCAGCAGAGCGTACCGATCGGTATTTTGGGGCTGATCTCTTTAAGGTTGTTTTGACGGGCGTTGCGGATCTGTATCCATCTGTCTGTTGCCGGTCGGCGCGATTCTGGCTGGATAATCACCTTATCGCCTCGGAGATATTGGGCGGTGAGCGTATTGCTCTCTTTGATGAATTGCGCCGGTGTCCCGATGTCCGTTATCTTTCCACCTTTGATGCCCGCGCCGGGCCCGAAATCGACGATCCAGTCGGCAACCAACATCGTTGCTTCGTCGTGTTCAACAACAATAACGGTGTTGCCTTGGTTGCGTAGGTTTAGGAGGGTGATCAGCAGCCCCGCGTGATCGCGTGGATGTAGACCGATGCTCGGTTCATCAAGCACGTAAGTCACATCGCGCAGCCCTGCGCCTACTTGACTGGCGAGGCGGATGCGTTGTGCTTCACCGCCGGAAAGTGTCGGAGCGGGTCGCGCGAGCGTCAGGTATCCCAAACCGACGTCCATAAGAAATCCGAGCCGTCCGCGAATTTCCTTTAGGAGTTCCTGGGCGATAAACGCCTCGCGTTCTGGAAGTTCCAACGCAGTGAAGAATTGCGTTGCCTCCTGAATAGACTTTTCAAGGATATCGGTTATCGGTGTCCCACCTATTGTTATGGCTTTGATCCACGCGTTAAGGCGGGTGCCCTCACAGACTCTACACGGCATTTTGACGAAGTAATCGGGAAAGTCGGCTTCATCGGCTTCATCGTCATCTTCAAAGTAGTGTTTCTGTTCTTCAGCGGTGATGACACCGTGAAAGTGGACGCGATAGCGTCGGCGTTGTTTTCGTTTTTTGTGTGTACTTTTACCAGGGGTAGTGATCGTGAGGACAGCGTCGCCGGTGCCGTAAAGGATAGCGTGCTGCTGTTCTGACGTGAGTTCGTTCCAAGGGGTCTTAATGTCAAAGCCGAGGTGTTTCGCGAGTGCTTCGGCGATGGCTTTTTCTGTTGCTCGCTTTTGCGTGTTGAGAGGTCCCCATACGCTTATAGCGCCCTTCATTATAGAAAGGGTATCATCGAGGATAATCAACTGGGGTAAGATTCCCATTTGCACGCCGAGCCCTCTACAGTTTTCGCACATACCGTCGGGATTATTGAAAGAGAAGTGGCGGGGTTCCGGTTGCGCAAAACTAATCCGACAGTGCGAACAGGTGTAGTCTTTACTAAAAAGCAGGTCGTCTTCTTCCGACAAAAATGGGGAGGCTTCACCTTCAGTCGGAATAACTTGTACGAGCATGCTCCCTTCACCGCGCGTGAGTGCTGTGTTCACGGCTTCGGTGACGCGCGGTTCGATTCCTTCTTTGATGATGATCCGATCGATAACGAGATCGATATTATGGCGTTGATTGCGGCTGAGGGCGAAGCCGGGGCGGATTTCGTGTATTTCGCCATCAACGCGTAATCTTGCAAAGCCTGCACTCCGTAGGTCCTCAATTTCTTTTTCATGTGCCCCGCGAGAACCTCTCGCGATCGGTGCTAAGAGGATGAGCCTTGTGCGTTCCGGGTAGTCGAGCAAGGTGTTAACGATGTCTGCAGCGGTTTGGGAGCCGACTTCTCGTCCGCAGTTGGGACAGTGGAATTGGCCGACACGTGCATAGAGCACACGCAGATAGTCGTAGATCTCCGTCACGGTGGCGACTGTGGAGCGCGGGTTATGTCCTGTTGACCCCTGACTGATAGCGATAGACGGGGATAATCCGACGATCTCATCTACATCCGGTTTTCCGAGTTGCCCCAAAAATTGCCGGGCGTACGCCGATAGGGATTCGATGTATCGCCGTTGTCCCTCAGCATAGACAGTATCAATCGCCAGTGAAGATTTCCCGGAACCGCTAACGCCGGTGAAGACGATCAGTTTATCTTTTGGCAATTGGATATCAATATTTCTTAAGTTGTGTTCTCGCGCACCTTGTACGTGGATTGACTCTTCTGTCATAATCGTCTGATTCCTATTCGTTGTGCCTGTCAGCTGTAGTAGTATTTCAACTGTGAACTTAAAGAAGGGTGGATTCGATGCGGAAGCGCAATGAATTGCGCTACTACGAGCCTAATTTACCCTAAAACGCGACATTGAAGAACTTGTAGATACTGGGTCTTAGGATAATTTGTATGATTACATATCCATAAAACCGCCCAGTTCCTTGAGTTTACGGGCATCTCTGCGCCAATCGGCTTTAACTGTCACATACAGTTCTAAAAAGACGCGTGTGTCTAAGAATTTTTCGATATCAATGCGTGCGAGTTCGCCGACCCTTTTAATTAATTTGCCACCTTTGCCGATAATAATTTGCTTCTGCGTTTGCCGTTCCGCGTAGACAATGGCGCGGATATAGAGGATTTCGCCTGACTTGTTCGTCTGGCGTTTTTCAAACTCTTCAACGACAACAGCAGCGGCGTAAGGGATTTCGCGTTGCGTCATGAGCATGATTTTCTCACGGACGGTCTCGGCGATGAAAAACCGTTCGGGGAGGTCGCTGAGTTGATCCTCTGGAAAATAGTGCGGTCCCAGTGGTAGATAGGTTTCGATCTGCTCAAGAAGCACTGGAATCCCATCGGTGGTTAAGGCAGAAATCGGGATGATATGTGCAAATTCAAATTTTTGGCTATAGTCCTCAAAAATAGGGAGTAGTGCCCGTTTCTCGATGACATCTACTTTATTGAGAACAAGAATTGTTGTCGTTTTTACACGCTTGAGACGTTTTAGGATTGTATCTTCAATATCTGAATCTCGGCGCGTGACATCGACAACGAAAAGTACGACATCGGCATCCCCTAAGGCACCGTATGCGGTCTTGACCATCTCGGTCTGTAAGCGATATTTAGGGTTCATCAGCCCGGGGGTATCGACAAAAATGATTTGATGGGTGTCTGTGGTGAGAATCCCACGAATCTGATTCCGGGTTGTTTGCGGTTTCGGGGTGACGATAGCTAATTTTTGACCCAAGATGGCATTAAGCAACGTCGATTTCCCAACATTAGGAGCACCGATGATAGTAACGTAACCAGATTTGAAGTTTTGAATTTCGTCCATAATTTTTGAAAATAGAGAGAGTTGTGATACCCTTCAAAGTAGAGAATGCGGAATAGTATAAGGTTTCTAATGCAAGCTGACGGAACCTCATCGCGCGTTTTTAAGACTCAACTGTCGGTTTTAACGATCCTTCAATGTGTTCACTAATCCATTCCTGAATTAATGCACGTGGAGAGATTCCGCGCGCCTTCGCCATCGCGTTAACGACTGTAGCCTCTTCTGGTGTTAATGGGACGCTGACTCCGGGCTGAAAAACAGACTCTGGTACCTCTTCAAGTTCGTCTTCAAAATCGGTTAGGTCGTGTGTGTCCCAAAACTCCGCGAGTTCTTGAATTGAATCTGTTTGTAAAATTCTTTTAGGTTTCATCGGTTCCTCCAGTGTCTATACTGCCGTTTTTCCTTGTCTGTCATGGATCTTGCTGTGATTGGGTATCCTTTGCCATCAGGAAATTGAATGACTATACAAAACAAATAACGCCCTGTGTTTGTTTGCCCGAAAACATAGTAGACCGGATTTTCTCCTTGAGACTTTGCGCGTCGAACAAATGGCTTACCGAAGAAAACTTCCTCAACTTCATCTGGCCGAACATTATGTCGCGCGATATGATCAATTCTATCTTGGGGCCAGAGTAACTCGTGTACTCTCATAACTTCTTCCATATCGCGACTATATAACTACTTTATTATAATAGCACAGTACGAATGGTTAATTCAAATTAAAATTCACTGAAAACTTGCTTAATCAATTAAGCGTTCTGTTCTTCAATTTGATGTAACGCTTCGCTGATGTAGCGGCGGATCCATTCGCTTTCGGTGGTTTCTGCGAGTGCGTTGAGCGCAGCATTCGCTTGTGGGTTCCCAATTCTGCCTAAGGCGACGACCGCAGCGGAGCAGACGGCTCTATCACTATCGGTTATCGTGTTTATTAGGGCTTCTATGACTTGGATAGGTGGTATTGAAAACCGCTCCTCACTCAGCCCTAATTCTCCGAGGGCAACAACAGCGGCACATCGCATGTCGGGGTCTTCATCTTGTAGGAACGGGATGAGGACCTCAATGGCACGGGCATCACGGATCTTACCGAGGGAGGAGATGGCGAAACGGCGGACGGTTGCGTTGTGATCGGTTAAGGCATCAATGAGCGGCGCGACAGCATGCACATCGCCAACACCGCCTAACCCTTCAGCGGCATAGGCACGCATTTCTGCAGACTCCGACCGTAGTTTTCGCAATAACACGTGCGTCGGGATATACCGCCAATTCCGAACGGGACCGTCTCGGCGTGAAATCCAGTTAATAAACTTGCGGGCTTTTTGTTGTAAGGACAAGCTTGAACCAGCATCTGCGGTTTCGCGGGTCATCGTGCCACCTCGCTTATTATCACATATCCGAAGCAATTTGTTGACTTAAAATTCTCTGATGAATTTGTTTCGTGATACCAGGTTAGGAATTAATCAATCTCTCGTATTCATCATGTCTGCCGATCCAAACCCAAGTGAAATCACGGCCCTCTTTAATTGCGACTGCTCTATGATCTTGCCCCACGCGCGCTGACCAATACTTGCCAACTTTCTTAAAATGGAGAGATTGGTGCCTTGAATTCGTTAAGAGCAGACTAAAATTCTGCCTTGCAACTCTTTGCACAGGTTCTGGAAGCTGCTCAAAATATCTCCAAAAGCGTGGGGTCGTTTTGTGCACCTAAAGATCCTCAAGATTCTTAAGTGTCCCTTTTTCCTCCGCTTCAAGAGCTTCGTCAATTAAGAAATCCAATTTACCGGCGTTTGAATCCGCTTCGATTTGCCGATCCCATTTTTCCCACTCTAAATCGTTAAACCATTGTTTCAATTGCTGGTAATCGGTTTCGGAGAGTGCAAGAATCTCTTCTTGAATTTTTGCAACGTTTGTTGCCACTGTGTTTCTCCTTTGCCGTAATGCCGTCGCGTTGACATGGATTAGAAGCGTAAAAAATTATACCATAGAGTGTATCTAAATGGCAACTTTTCTCTGAATCAGGCATGTATCAAGAGCCGTGTTAGGAGCCCCAACAGCGCATCAGATAGATTCATGCGAAATTAGAGACTGATGCCTAATTCCTTTGCGATGGTATAGACATCTTTATCACCCCTGCCCGAAAGGCATACGACGATGACTTTCTCTTTACCGAGTTTAGGTGCGAGTTCACGCAGATAAGCGATGGCGTGTGCGGATTCTAATGCGGGGATGATACCCTCTGTCTCTGATAACAACTGGAATCCTTCCACTGCTTCGGTATCCGTGATTGGAACATATTCGGCTCTACCCGTTTCACGGTAATAACTATGCTCGGGTCCGACACCGGGGTAATCTAACCCTGCAGAGATTGAGTGTGCAGGCGTTATCTGACCATCGTCTTCTTGCAATAGATAGCATTTTGCACCGTGAAAGACACCGACGCTGCCTGCAGTAAGTGGCGCGGCGTGTCGTCCACTCCGAATGCTCTCACCGGCGGCTTCTACGCCGATCATTCGGACGGATGCATCGGCATAGAACGGGTAGAACATACCGAGCGAATTGCTCCCACCGCCGACACAGGCGACGACACAATCCGGCAACGCGCCTTCTTGTGCTAAGATCTGCGCTCTCGCTTCGTCGCCGATGACGGCTTGGAAGTCTCGGACGATCATTGGATAGGGGTGTGCGCCGACAACCGAGCCGAGAAGTAGGTAGGTGGTACGCACATTCGTGACCCAGTCGCGGAAACAGGCGTTGATCGCGTCTTTGAGCGTGCGCGACCCAGAATTAACAGGTACGACTTTCGTCCCCATCAACTGCATCCGAAAGACGTTGAGTGCCTGCCGTTCTATGTCTTCTTCGCCCATATAGACTTCGCATTCCATATCAAATTTTGCGGCGACAGTGGCTGTTGCGACGCCGTGTTGCCCAGCACCGGTCTCGGCGATGATGCGTTTTTTACCCATCCAGCGCGCAAGAAGGATTTGTCCGATAGCACTGTTGATTTTATGTGCACCTGTGTGGTTAAGGTCTTCCCGCTTGAGATATATCTTTGCACCACCGAGGGTTTCCGTCAGACGCTCGGCGTAATAGAGCGGGTTGGGTCGCCCGACATATTCGCGGAGGTAATACCGGAATTCTTCTTGGAAATCGGCGTTATCTTTAAGTGCGTTGTATGCGTCTTCAAGCTCTAAAAGCGCGGGCATTAGGGTTTCAGGGACGTATCTGCCCCCGAATTGTCCGAAATGTCCTGTTGCGTCAGGGAGTTGTTGCATTTTTTAATTATTCCTTTCGATTCGGTGGATTGCGTAAATGTTGATGTTTACCAAAAACCCGCTCGTAATGAAATTATGCCTTAAATGGCATAATTTGTCTTTGCTTTACATTTGGAGAGCTGCCCAGGGGGGCCACAGTTTAAAAATTTGCACGGAGATTCGGTTGCTCCAAAACCGATGGGTTAACGACGGATTCCGGCAGATGTCCTGTGAGTACTTGTGCTACACATTTGGCAGCGGTGACCTCCAGTTCAAGGATCGCGTCTTTTGAGACGAATGCGGCGTGCGGTGTAACGACAACATTATTAAGTTTTAGCAGTTCTTCGTTTGGGTTGGGTGGTTCTGTTTCCAAGACATCCAGCCCTGCCCCCGCAATTTCGCCATTACAAAGTGCGGTGGTGAGTGCAGCCGTGTCGACGATGCCACCGCGCGCCGTGTTAATTAAAAACGCGGTCGGTTTCATCGCACGGAATTCTGCATCGCTAAATAGGTGTTCTGTTTCCTTGGTTAGTGGGGCATGAATTGTGATAAAGTCAGATGTTGCAAGCAGTTCTGAAAATGTGACCTTCTCTGCCCCAGCCGCTTGAATTCGCTTTGGATCCGTGCGTGGGGAGCAGACGTTGATTGTGAGTCCAAACGCTTTCGCTTTAGGAATGATCGCCTGTCCAATCCGTCCGAACCCGACAACGCCGAGCGTTTTGCCTCGAATTCTGTGCATCTCTGGACCGATGTTCTGGTCCCATACGCCGCTCCTAATAGCCCAATCGAAGCGTGAAATTTTTCTTGCACACGCGAGGAGCAGTCCGATGGCGTGGTCAGAAACTTCGTCGATACAGTAGGCAGGGACGTTGGTGACAATAATACCTCGCTCAGTGGCGGCTTCCACATCAATATTGTCGAGTCCGATGCCGTAGCGTGCGATAATTTGACACTTCTTCGCAGCAGCGATAACCGTTTCTCGGACTGGGTTCCAACAGGTGAGGATACCGTCCATCATCGGTGCAAGCGTTTGAAGTTCTGCCTCGTTGTCAGTTTCCGCGACGATCGGTTCTGCCCCGACTTCGGCGAGGACTTGTCGTTCGGGCTCAATAGAGGCCCAGGCGTAATCGGTGATGAGAATTTTCCAGTTGTTTTGCATATTTTAATTTTACCTTGCGGAAAAACGACGTGGGTTTGAACCACTGATGTGCCTTTCTTAAATCCGCCCTCCACTTCGTTACGGGCTACGGTTTCGGAAAGAAGCACAGTTTCCTTTCTGCTACAGGATCGAAAAACACATCTATAAGAAAACCTTACCAGGGTTCATTAAGTTCTGTGGATCCAAGGCGTGTTTGATAGCACGCATCAGGTCTACTGCCTCCCCGTGTTCCTTCGCTAATGCCTTCCGTTTACCGATGCCGACACCGTGTTCGCCGGTACAGGTGCCGTCCATTGCTAAAGCGATGTCTACAATCTGATGACTGAGTTGCTGCGCTTCTGCTAATTCGTCCCTCATGATAGGGTCAATTGGGAAGACGACGTGAAAGTTTCCATCACCGACGTGCCCAAGGATTGATGGGACGAGATATGATGTCGCGAGAAGTGCTTTCGTCTTCGCGATACACTCGGCAAGTCGAGAGATCGGGACACACACATCGGTGACATAACCGACGGAACCGGGACGTCGGTTCAGCGCGGCGTAGTAGCTATCGTATCGGGCTTGCCAGAGCCGTTTGCGATCGTTTTCGTCTATTGCCCATCGGAAATCGCCACTGTCGTGCGCTGCTGCGATCTTACCGGCAATCTCGGAACTCTCGGCGACGGTGTGTTCGGACCCGTGGAACTCAAAGAAGAGGGTCGGTGCGACTTCGTAGTCTAATCCAGCATACTTGTTGACTGCATCCATCTGAAGTTCATCCAGCAGTTCAATGCGGGCGATGTTGATGCCTGTATCCATCATTTTGATAACAGTCTCTACCGCTGCGGCGACAGTCGGAAAAGCGCAAACAGCCGCGGCGACGGCTTCCGGCAACCGTGTTAATTTGAGCGTGATCTCGGTAATGATCCCCAGTGTGCCTTCTGAGCCGATAAAAAGACGGGTCAGGTCGTAGCCTGCGGCGGATTTTCTGGCTCTGCTTCCCGTATGGACGATGGATCCGTCAGCGGTAATGACGGTTAAGCCGAGGACGTTATCGAGCATTGTACCGTATCGGACTGCGCTCGTACCGGATGCGCGGGTCGCGACCATCCCACCGAGTGAGGCATCTGCACCCGGATCGACAGGAAAATGGAGTTGTGTGCCGATATCGGCGAGATGTGTGTTCAGTTGGAGACGCGTCACGCCTGCTTGGACGGTTGCGTCTCTGTCGTCTCGACTGACGCGGAGGATACTGTCCATTTCGTTGAGTGCGATACAGAGCGCGCCTTCGGTTGCGACGACTGCGCCTTCAACGCCAGTGCCAGTGCCATAAGGGACGATCGGTATGTTGTATTTCGCACAGATTTTGACAATCTCAGAAACTTCGGCGTTGGTCTTAGGGAAAGCGACAGCATCTGGGAGCGCGCCTTGATGGTATGAGGCATCGCGTGCGTGTGCGTCTCGGACAGCGTCATCTGTGCTGAAACGTTTTCTGAGGAGTGCTCGGAGTTCTTTATGTGGGTGTTTTAAGTTGTGTTGGTTCATACTACCCGTATTTTAGCACAATTTGTGGGTGATGACAAGATAAAAGAATAGGAAAGGCACGGGCATTCAATTTTAAGAAATTATTGGATTTTACGTCTTTTTTTTTTGCAGGATCCGCTGCGAAATGCTGCGAATATT
>VXZK01000225.1 GCA_009845545.1 Candidatus Poribacteria bacterium | reverse complement strand
GCATTGAGAGAACCCTTATAGATAGTCGTTTCTGAGGGCTTTTGAGAAATACCAGTTGGATTATTATTTTCCGTCCTGGGTTGTACTCGCGAGCCTGGTGATATCCCCATGCTTGATGACCCCTCAGCACCTATGGAAACTCATGAACCTGTTGACGTTGAGGTTGCCTTTACGCAAAACCTTTTGCCTATCCTCACAACGAGATGTGCCCTCTCTGGGTGCCACGTCGCTGATGGTCCGCATGGCTTGGACTTCAGAACATACGAATCTTTTATAGCGGGAGGCGAGCACGGTCCGGTGTTTATTCCGGGAAACGCTGAAGAAAGTGAAGTTGTTGAAGAAATCGTTTCAGGGAGGATGCCCCCTGGGGGCCCACCATTGAGCGATACCGAGATTCAACTTTTTAGAGATTGGATTAATCAACAGGAAACACCAGATCATGCTGTCCAACACGAACACGACGAGCATGGTGATGAAGCTGAAGCGGTTGATGATCATGCTGATGATGACATGGACAACGACCATGACGATGAACATGATGACGACGAGGACAACGGTCATGATGACGATGATGACGACGCTCACGATGATGATGACGATGATTAAATACCAATGTAAGTATCTTGGTTATTTTATGCAATCGTAGAGGCTGGTTTCATACCAGCCTCTATGTTGTTTAAGGCCAGTGTATTTCTATTCGATAAAAACAAGACCCAAACGTGCTTGCACTCGGCAGATAGATGCTGCTATACTATTTTTAATCGCTTCTACCTTTCAAACATAGATTGAACTTATGCAATTCATCAAACATTTCTCAGAAATTTCCGAAAAGGATCTGCCGCATGTCGGTGGAAAAGGTCTGAATCTTGGAAAACTGACGCGGGCGGGATTTCGAGTGCCACAAGGTTTTTGTGTCACCACAGATGCCTATCGGTTTTCCGTTCAGAATCTATCTGAACAGAGTGCGAGTGCTATTAAGGAACTTGTATTGCCGCAAGAATTTATCGCGGGAATCCGTACAGCGCGGAAGAAATTGCGGACAGCGACTGTCGCTGTACGTTCCAGTGCGACTGCGGAGGATTTAGCAGAAGCGAGTTTCGCTGGACAACAAGATACCTTTTTGAATGTAGCGTCCGATGAACTCTTAGATGCACTCAAAGGATGCTGGGCATCGCTTTGGTCGGAACGGGCTATCGCCTATCGGCAGACACAAGGCATTAGCGATGAAGGGTTGGCGATGGCGGTTGTGATCCAAGAGATGTGCGGGGCAGATGTCTCCGGTGTGCTTTTCACGGTCAGCCCGTTTAGCGCAGATGTCGCTATCGTTGAGTCGAATTGGGGGTTAGGCGAGTCGGTTGTCTCTGGTGCGATTACGCCTGATAGTTTCCATATATCGCGGGAGACAGGCGGGGTTTTGGAAAAAAACGTTGCTACAAAACGTGAAATGGTAACTGCTGCCGGTGTGGGTGAGGTATTGCCTGACCAACAGGACGTTCCGAGTCTGACGGATGGACAACTGAAGGAACTGACGCAACTCGGTATGCAGGTTGAAACTTTCTACGGAAAACCGATGGATATTGAGTGGGCACTCTCGGATCAGCAGTTTGTATTGTTGCAAGCACGCCATATTACCACGCCTTCCAGTGCTACCACGTCCGCGTCTCCGACCCCTAAAGTCGATAAGGAAGCCGTTGAGAAACTTCGTCAAAAGGAAATACAACTACTGGAGACGCTTGCCGAAGCGCACGGAACCGTCTGGTGTCATTACAATCTCGCGGAGGTGTTACCTGCACCACTACCGATGACGTGGGCGATTATCAAGGATTTTATGTCGAGGGCTGGTGGATTAGGGCAGGCGTATCGCGGTTTAGGGTTCCATCCGAGTAAAAATGTGGAGAGCAACGGTATTCTTGATTTGATCTGTGGACGTATCTATGTTAATTTGAACCGTGAGGCGGAACTCTATTTCGACGGGTTTCCTTTCGCACACGATTTCGACACCTTGAAACAGAACCCACAGCAGGCGATGTACGCACAAGCACAAACCGATATTAAACGCAGCACTGCATCGTTTTGGTTGAAACTACCACTCCATATTGTTCGTATGAGCAGCGCAGAGATGCGGCTACGGCGTATGCGATCGAATTTTGATCAGGTGCTAACAGTTGATGTGTTTCCGGCGTTTCAGGCAGAAGTTGAAGCAGAACGTGATCTCTCGTATACTGGTCTATCGGATGCGGAATTGGTGTCAAAATTCGAGATGTGGCGCGCCAAGACGCTGGACGATTTTGCACCGAAGGCATTGACGGCTACACTGCTCGCCGGTTTTTCACTCCAACGGTTAGAGGTAGCACTCCAGAAATGTGTGGACGAGACCGCTGCAAAGACGCTCGCGAGCCGACTTATTAGCGGGTTATCCGGTAACCTTACCGTCGAAACCAACGAGAAACTACGGCAGGTGGCAACCGGAGATTTTGCACTTACCGATTTCCTGAAAGACTACGGACATCGTGCCGTTGGCGAATTTGAATTGGCAGTACCGAGATGGCGTGAAGACACGACCTACCTCGAACAGGTCATCGCATCCCTTCAACAGGGTGCCTCCGAAACCGGTGGACAACAACATTGTGAACGCCAGACGGAACAACACGCGTCCGCAGAGCGGGACCTCAGCGAACTGCTTGGAGACAAAGCGAGTTTACGGAAACAGATTGAGAGTGAACTCGATTTCACGAGACGTTACATGCCTTTTAGGGAAACAGCGAAATTTTATCTGATGCTCGGCTATGAACAGATTCGACGAGCTTTAGTTGAATTAGACAACCGTTACGAACTTGAGGACGGTATTTTCTATCTGGAGCCAGATGAATTAGAGCGACTGATTGGTGGTGATGATTTCGGGAATATTATCGCCACGCGAAGGACTCAGCGGGAACTGATGTTACAGATTCAGATGCCGGATGTCATTTTCAGTGATGCGCTGGAACAGATTGGCGCGCTAGTGTCAATTGCCGCAGCGGCGACATATACAGGCATAGGCGTTTCGGCGGGCGTTGCAACGGGAAAAGCACGTGTGCTGTTGACACCCTCGGACGTGAATCCATCTGACCGCGATTATATTTTGGTGTGCCCATCGACCGATCCCGCGTGGACACCGCTTTTTCTGCATGCGGCAGGATTGGTGATGGAGCGGGGTGGAATTCTGTCACACGGCGCGGTTGTCGCGAGAGAGTACGGTGTTCCAGCAGTTGTTAACATTCCAAACGCCACTCGGCATATCATTGATGGACAGATGCTACAAGTTGATGGGAATAAGGGAATAGTCTCAACTTATCATGGGACCTCATAGTGGAGAAAAAGACCATGCTATTTGATGCTTATTGGGATAAACGACTACAAAAACGTAGGAAAACGCGCAGTGCGCTACTCATCTCATTGGTTTTACACGCCATCGCGATAGGAATTATGAGTATTGGTTACATTCGGTGGTATCGCCCGATGCAGCCATCGGAACCGCTGGTGTCTGAAGCGATTGCGGTGACGGAACTCCGACGTTTTCATGTGAGTAGTACGCAGAAGCGTTCGATGCCAGCGCGGCGTTCTACACCTGTGCATGCGAACCGTTCACCGGCTGCCAATCAAAATGCTGCAAAGTTGACCCATTCAGCACCTCCGACGCTATCCAATGCCTCAATCCCTGTTTTAAAAACAGATGCCCAACTACTGATAGCAGAGACCTCGCTAAGCGAACAGACGACAGAAACACCAGCATGGAAAACAATTGCAACCGCACATGCCCAGGCACCCACAATCGCGTCTAAGACCAAAACTGCACAGGAGCAAACCGAGGTGAACGAAGCTGAAGATCGTAAAAGTCCTGCCCAACCTATTGACAGAGACGCTCGGATGGGAGAGGCACTGGAAGGCATCGCTGAGAGTATCGCTGATGGCGAAATCGAAGATGCCGTTGATCTCGTTTTTCTGCTTGACATTAGTGGGAGCATGATAGATAATATCCGTGCAGTCGGTAGGCAGCTGAATCGGATGGTAACAGTATTTGAAGAGAAAGGGATCGACTTCACACTCGGTATCGTTATTTTCAGGTACCTTGAGAGTGATACTATCATTCACCCGCAGACACGGGATAGCGAGAAATTTAAACGGTTGTTAACGACCCATGTTGTTGCTGGCATGGGCGATGAGCGGGCGCACAACGCCATTATAAAAACGATTCGCCGCGTCGATTTCCGTGAAGGGGTGAACCGTCGATTTGTGCTTGTTACCGATGAGTTTACCAAAGGGTCTTATACATTATCAGAAGTGCTGAAGCAGTGCTTTCAGAATAATATCACCATAGATGTCATCGGCATTAATGACATGACGCATAGGGCGTTAACTACTAAAACTGGGGGGCTCTGGTATCCTATCCCCATACAAGAATAGTTTTCAGTTTTCAGTTTTCAGTTAAGAGGTTTACTTTTAACGAAAACTTAGCCCGTAACGAAGTGGAGGGCGGATCTACGGAAGGCATTTCAAATTTCCAACCCGCCTTAACGAACCGCAAGGGAAATTAAAAAAATGAAATGGGCGTTGAATACCTACCAAACCTGTCAAGAGTGGGAATTAGGACGGATACTTGACACTGCTGAGGCGACCGGCTATCAGGGTGTCGAGTTACTAATGGACTATAAACAGAAACACGGATTTGAGTGGGATACCCCAAGAGAGGCTTGGGACGGATTAAAGGCGCAGGTCGATGCGAGTGGGGTTGTTATCTCCTCGCTGACGAGTTGCCAAAACTTCCACTCCGAAAACGCTGCCGATCGCGAGGCGACTGTCCGTCGCGTTACACGCGTTATCGACATGGCGGAATTTATGGGCTGCGATCATGTTCGCGTGCTCGGTGACCGGTACACCGAAGAGAACCGCACAGCCATCGTTGGTTACGTCACGGACGGCCTGAAAACTCTCGGTGCTTATGCCGCTGAGAAGGATATTGCTGTCTCTATTGAGATGCACGGTTCGTTCACCGATCCGGATTCCGCGATGGAAGTGATCGAAGGTGTGAATCTGTCGAATGTCGGCTTTGTTTTCAATTCGCAATTCGTTGGGTGTGATGCTGGAAGTATTGAACCGCTTTTTTCGCGCGTAGCCGCTCATATTACAGCGGTGCACACACACAGGGTCGAGGAACCAACGACGTTTGAGCTCTACCGGCAGATGTTTCAATGGCTGGATCGCATCGGTTTCTCAGGCTATATCTCCAATGAATGTGCTTATACGGGTACTGATCCAGAGAAGGTGCTTGCCCTCTACGTCGGGCTTTTCAAAGCATTTGTTTAAAAATGGACACTCCACAATCCGCACATCTCTATAAACAGGTAACTATTCCAGACGCATTTCTGAACGAAACAGCAGGAAAAGCGTGGGGGGGCGATATCCGCATTGGTGATTTGACAGGCAACGGCACTGTCGATTTTCTGGTGTATAAATCACTCGGCGGCATTCA
Organism: Candidatus Poribacteria bacterium; assembly: GCA_009845545.1. Classification (GTDB taxonomy): domain Bacteria; phylum Poribacteria; class WGA-4E; order WGA-4E; family WGA-3G; genus WGA-3G. Next base: position 9,408 of record VXZK01000225.1, on the reverse strand, counting down.
TCCGTGTTTCCTCGGTGCGTTTACGCTTGAAGGTGAACCGCTCTGGTCCATTGGGGATAAGCATCTCGAAATCAGAGACGCGGATGCCAAAGACACTTACCTGACAACACTCTCACCTGACCGACCCGGTCCCGTTGCTATTTATGACATCGATGCGGATGGACAAGCAGAGGTTATCTGTTTCTGGATAGATACAGATGTCTCGGCGACAAGTAAGTGGGATTTGGCTGCGATTCACTTGATGATTTTAGACGGTGCGACGGGTGCCGTCAAACGGACGTTCGCGCCAGACGCGTTACGTCAGTGCGATGCTTATGCTGATGGTGAACTCCATATCCCTAATTATGTCCATCAACGATTGATGATCGCTAATTTCTCGGGGAATACGCAACCACAAGATTTCGTAGTTAAGGTAGGCGTGAATCTACTCGCCTTTAATCACAAGTTAGAACTGCTCTGGCAATATACCGATGAATGGTTTCGCTATCCGAAACATTCCGCGTATATTCCAGCAGTCGGTGATTTTAATAACGATGGTCTTGATGAAGTCAATGGCGGGAATTTCGGACTCGCTGCTGATGGCACGGTACTCTGGAATCGTTTCTTCGGCGATAACATGGATTCGGTCTTGGTCTCCGAGTGGAATGGTGATAAACGGGCTATCCTCTCCGGCGGTGGACAGGTGGTTGATGCCGAAGGGAATTCGATCCTTTCGCTCGGTTTTGATGTCGTACCACACGGACAAGAAATTCGATGTGGTAAATTACTTTCGAATCCGTCCGAGGATGCCTTGGTTATTCGTTATAATGGACATCATCCGGATCTGATGGTCGTAGATAAAGACGGACAGATTAGAAGCCGATTTCACGTTGATGAAACGCCGAACAACACGGGTTTAGAGGTTGTTCGCTGGCACGGGATAGGAAATCCTGAATTGATTTATAGTCCAGCTGCACTTTACGATGGTGCTGGAAATAGAGTGGTAACGTTCCCTGAACTCCTACCTCCGACGGGTGGCAAAATGGGGTGGTATCACTGTTTTCCTGCGGATGTCTGTGGCGATGCCCGCGAAGAAGTTATCCTTTACGATCCCTATAGCGATGCAATCTATATCTACACGCCATCGCCTTTTCACCCCGATCTGTTCGGTGGATATCAACATACCGAAAGGCAGTATAATACGCGGTTAATAGATTAAAGAATGGGAATTAACGTGGTTAATAAATTTCTACTTATCTCAATTGATTGTTGGCGGTATGACGCGCTCAGTCGGACGAATCCGCTTTTCAATACACCGAAGTTTGATCTGCTGACGCAGGATTTTTCGCTCGCTGAAAAGTTTTTCGTGTCGGCACCTGCGACCCGCCCCTCTCATACCTCCTATTTCACGGGACTCTATCCGTTTGAACACGGTGTCTACGGTCAGACCTATCTCAAGATGTTTGAGGGTATCCCAAACCTGTTTCAGTTATTTAGTGATGCAGGTTATCATATCACGGGACGTTCCGAGCGTCCGGAGGTGTTCCGCTTCCTCGATTTTGAGCCGTTTATCACCTCGATTGATCCGAATGCGCAAGCGCAACATCTCGGTTCACTTGAAGACCTGATACAACACCTGAAGCAACCCTCGAACATCCCGCAGTTCTGTTTTCTGCATTTTTGGTATACACACGGCGGTTACGGTATGAGCGGGATTCCAGGGGCACCGAGTCTCAAGTGGCTTGTTGATCAAGGCAGGATGGATGAGGCACTACGTATCTACTACGCCGCAGCGACGCACATACTCGAATTTAAACTCGTTGAAATCCTGAAGCAACTTAAACTCCCGGAGTGGGCAGTTTTCATCTTCGGTGACCATGGTGAAGGTATCTGTGAGGAGCTTATCGACCACGGGAGCACACTGAACCAGAATGTGTTACACGTGCCATTATTGGCACATATTCCGGGTGTATCAAACCTTGAATTTCCGATACCACCGATTTCAGCGATAGACCTGTTTCCGACGATTATGAATCTTGCCGGTATTGACGTGGATTATCACGGGTATGGACAGGACCTGCTATCTCCATCAAAATTTGATGAAAACCGTTTGGTTTTGTCGGAGTTGGATAGTCTTTACGGTATCGGGTTCCTCAGTCGGGACAACTTGGAGATGCCGCACCGCCGTGTAACTTCTCGGACAACGGTTGACAATGTGGAGATTAATAGATATTCAGAAGGCGTTCGACTCTGGTCACTGACAGACGGCGAGTACCTCTATCGAGAAGATGAAGAAACCGGTGCGTTTGTGTATCGGCATGTACTAAGCGGTGAAGACCTTACCTGTGAGGAGCCTGATCGCTTCCGAGATGCTTACGACACCCTTTTGGTGAATTCCAATTACCAACATCTACAAGCACAAGAATCCACGACTGAAGAGACAAAGATTTTAGAGGGCAAGTTGCGGAATCTGGGATATATTGAGTAAGTTTAAAAATTGCTGTAGTCTTCCGAGAGAACCCCTAATGAAACTTTTTACGTCTTTATGTGCGTGCTTTGCCATTTTTATCTTGGGTGGATGTGCCGCAAAATCGTATCAGGAAGCACCTATCACCCTTGCCGATATTGTCAACGATGTTGAAGCACACGGGGTCAACTCAAAATACAAAGAACAAAAGGTTACCATTACCGCTGCTGGCAGAATTTATCCGAGTGCTGATGGGGATCCGCCAAAGTTAGAACTGTTTACACATCACAATAAAATTCATTTTTTCATCACGGACTCAGACGCTAAATCTGTGCTTGATCACTATTATTCAAACTACATGCAGAGTGATCTGGCACATATTCGAGGTCATACAACTTATACCTTCACACTTCTTATAAAAGACATTTCCGAAAACATAACTGCAGGCGGAGCGCGTTTCTTCACCATCCGGTCTGATGTCCCTGAACACACCGCTAAAACGGATATTCAAGTTATCAACACGACGCTTGAACAGATTGTGACGGGTGATCAGAATTATGTTGGGAAAACAGTACGTCTCCAAGCGACTGTTTCACTTGATAGGCTAAATGCGCTGCTGGGCATTCGAGATGATGTAGACCCGGAATTGATAAAAAATTATTCAGGCGCGATGACGCTTGCCACAAGTAATAGAAATGTAACATTTTGGATTATAGATGATACCGCAGGAGATGGTCTTCTTCCTTCCAACCTTGAAAAATATAAGAACCATCAGACGTATACGTTTACACTCTACATTGAAAGAATTGTGAAAGATAAAGGACAAGTCGAGATTACCACAGGCATTGCGGACGATTAATGCAACGTTTATTGACAGGGAAGACGCTTTCGCTGTCAGGTTTGAAAGGGTTATTGTTTACCAAGGGAATGTTCCCTTTTTTCCGTTCAACGAGTTTCCACTCACCTGTTTTCCAGTGCTTTTCGTAGGCATGGATAACATTAATACCTTCAAATTCCAGCCAGACGCACTTTGCCTGTGGGTGGATATCGTCGTCTATAGAGGTAACAGCGTGTTCGTGATTTGCAGACCAGATCAGACATTGCCGTTTCAGTTCTCGCGCTTCTCCGTGCAGTGGTGTGAACAGGTCCCTATATTTCATCGCCAGTTTCTACAGTTCATGAATTGTTGCTTCAAGCGTTTCTATATCTACAATGGCAACCGTTGCTTTCCCTGTTGTCCATCCGCCAGTTTCCCCGGGGTTAAGTAGGAGCGATTCTCCCTTTTGGATGTCTATCTGATGGGTGTGCCCATAAACAACGATGTCGTAATCACCGCTTTTAGCGATGGGAATGGCGAGTTCGGGATAGTGCATCACGGCGATGTTTCTGTCGCCGAGGGATGCGCTTGCGAGGTTGGGGTGTACTTCACCACCGATGGCTTCAAACCGTTTGGCAACGACAACACGTTCACCGTCATTATTGCCGAATACACCGACAACACGGCAGTTCAAGTCTCCTAACGGATCAATCGCGAACGGCGCGATAAAATCACCAGCATGGACGACTAAATCTACACCGAGTTCATTAAAAAGCGCGACAGCACGTTTGACATTTGGGATGTTGTCGTGGCTGTCGGACATAACACCAAGTCTCATATTTTTAAGTTTCCTTTTTTATCGTTATCAGTTATCGGTTATCGGTTTTCAGTTAAAGAAGTTCGTCGAATCCGTAAAGTGTTCTAAAGTTATGGAAGTCTGTAAAGTTCTCAACTTTGAAACTTTAGCACACTTTCTAACATTGATAACTCTCACTACAAGGCGAACTGACAACTGACCACCACCAACCTTTTACATTACGGGCTTAGGTCTCGCGTCTCGCCAACCTGTTTAGGTAACTATTGAGATAGGCACCCTGTGAATGATGTTTCCGAGATAGCCTTTAGGGTTCCACGGTTGGCTGAAGGGCTGCGCGGCACCTGTATTGTCGGACGCGCGTGCCCATATTTCATAGTACCCCTTGTTTACAAGCGTGAGTTCGATTTCCCAATGGAACCAAGCGTACCTGTTTGATGGCGGAATTAACCGAGTCTCTTGCCACTGCAGACCGAAATCTGTAGAGACCATCACTTTATCAATCTGATTTTCGCCTGCCCATGCGTGTCCTCGGACATTTATAGGCGTGCCGGTGCTGAATTCCAGCGATGATTCTGGCTGTGTAATCAAAGATTTTACCTGCCATGCAGTCGCTATGTGCATATCCTCAACGGGGGTTTATCGCCCGGTGCTATCGGATAAGCTGGGATGTGATAGGAATAGCCACTCATTTTTTCGGAGTTATGAACTGTATCCCGTACCCATATACGGTTGAGCCACTTCTGCATCGCACTCCCGATCCATCCAGGAACAATCAACCTCGCGGGGCATCCATGGGCTGCTGGCAACATTTCTCCGTTCATCTTCAAAGCAATAAGCGTATGTTCATCCATCGCCTTCTCAATCGGAATGCCTCGTGAAAAGGGTTCGCTGCCATCGTTGGGTAGGTCTTCGCCGTAGTTTCCGGTATAGACAGCATTCGGCTTCACACCTGCGGCTTGCAAAACATCGCGCAGGCGTACACCTGTCCATTCGCTACAAGCGACAGCACCGCGTTGCCAAGGGGTCCCGCTAACCTCCGGTTCAAATAGGCTTCTTCCGTTCCCTGCACATTCCAAAACCACTTCCATAGTGACCTGCGGAAAACGGAACAGGTCGTCCATAGACAGTGCCAATTCTTTGTGGACTTCACCGTCTATGACCAATTTCCAGTCTCGGAAATCTTTGTTTATTGCCCGTTCTGGGATGCCACTGTTATTACGGACGAAATGTCGTTCTGTGGGGGTGACATCGTCGTTGAGGAGATGCGGTGCAAACTCGCCGTTAAAAGGGATTTCTGAATGGACGAGCATATCCGGCTTCGGGAGTCCTGCTGCTTGCGGGTCGTCTAAGATAACAGGCACGAGTCCTCTGTCCAACAGCCCTCGATCGACGGCTTCGCAGCCTGCACCGAACACCCCTAAACTCGCGAGGAGTGCCGTTTTGCCTACCTTGGTAAGAAAGGCCCGTCTTGTTGACGCAGGAACAGTTTTATGCCAATCCGTAAAACTGGGTTTGTGTGCACTTTTTGGCATCATTGGAGTTCTATTTGAAAAAAGAGACGGGCTTTCCTCCTACTGCGAAAGCAGTGGGAATCCAGCCCGCAGCGTTAAAAACCGCTAAATCTAATCATCGTCGCGTTCGCTGAGCAACTCACCTCGTGCGAGACGTTCTGCGTTCTCAGTGGACCACAAAATGTTTTTCATCAGTTTCTGCGCCGTGATGTAACGCGTCGCTGCCAGTAGGTGCATCCGTTGTTCTTCAAAATCGTCTGTCAAGTCGTAATGCCGGAAGGCGACTTCAAGGACCTGGAACATGTGGAGTTCTGCGTCTTCACGGAGCAGGATGTGTGCGAGCGTCCGTTTCAGCGCGTCGACATCATGCCCTTCTTCAAGATACTGGTTCACCAGAATTTCCGCCTCGTAGACTTTCTGGAAGTCAGCGAACTCTTGGAGTCGATCTAACATTTTGTCAGCAGAGGCATAAGTTTCATCAGGTATCCGTTGCCCGGGTCTCGGAATACGAGCGGCAGGCATGTTCAACCAGCGCAGGTATGCCAAGTAGACAACACCATGAAAAATGCCGCGCAGGAGGTTCGCACTCGGCGCATACTGGAGAGCGTGATAAAGGGCGTGTGCGTATGAGTAAATATTCGCGACATCGTGCCAGTCGCCTTCGTTTTTCAGATGGAACCGGGCAGTGCGAACCGCCGAGGCGTAGGTCATCGCTCGGCAGATGTCGGTTAACTTGACCCCTTCGCGAATCTTTTGCTCAACAGCGGCAACAGTGGGTTCAAATTCATCAGCGAGCAGCGTCTGTGTAAACGCTGAAATATCGAGTTCGGCTTCGTTTGCCTGATTGTCTTCCCATATACTATCAAGTCTTTCAAAGACGGGTTCTAAGACAGGGACAGCATCAGCCCATCGAGAGGTTTCCTCATGCCGTGTTCTACCGACGAGATCAACGACGATTGGGCGCAAAATCTCGTGTGAGCCTTCCCAGTTGACGTAATCCAACGCTTCAAACATTTTATTCGCGAAATCAAGCGCGTGTCCGTCGCCGGTGAAGTAATAGTCCGTTGCTGCCGTGTATACGAAGTCTGCGAGGACGGATTTATCGTAACCCCGGTCATTCAGGGTTAGCAAGATGCGTTCCGCCGCACCACTGTGGCGTTTATCAATAAAGTAGCGGAACCATCGCATCAGTGTTTCAAGGTCGTGTTCCTCGTTCATTCGCGGGAAGGGTGCGCGATAGGGGCGCGCGCTTCCGGTTGTTCGACGGCTGATCTGGCTTAATCCGTGTACGAGAAACAGATTATGGTCATCTGGGTCAACATCATCCCACAGATTCGCTGCGAGCGTAAGGATAGCAACACCTGACGACCAGCCATCACTACTTTTATGTGCACCGTAGTGGAGTCCCTGTTGAATAATCTCCGCCGGTGTCGCGCCTGCATCCCGAAGTGCTGTAACGGCTTTCGCGATAAAGAAGGTACTGCGGTCTTTAAGACCACGCTCAAGTGCACGCTTGCCGTTTGCGATGACACGCTGTTTTGCTGCCTCCCGCTCACCTTTCGCTAATCCGACGTACAAATAACCGTCCTCTCGGGCTTCAACAGGGAAGGCTTTCAGGTCATCACCGAATGCCAAGAAGCAGGCACCCGATTTGAGGTCAAATTCCCAATGGTGCCAATGGCAGATGAGCACACCATCGCGGATGCTCCCTTTGGACATCGGATATCCCATGTGCGGGCAACGGTTGTCAACGGCGTAAAATTTGTCGCCGGACTTGAAAACAGCGAGATGCGTGCCGTTGACATGAAAGGGTTTGCCCTCCAATTCCTCAAAATCTTCAGCGGGGCAGAGTTGGTGATAGTCAAGTTCGGCTTCGACTATTTCTATGGGTGGTGCTTCAACGTCGATAGAACCGATACCGGTTTCCTCAAGCGCAGAAGTTGGCGTTTGCACAGTCTTTTCCTCCTATTGAAGATTTCTTGTTTCGCATTGTTATCCCATTTCTAAGTGATTATATCGCATGAATTCATAGGTTGGGCAGAAGTTGGGTTAAGATTCACGGTTGCTTTGTTTCTTTTCACGATAGGGTGAGAAATCTACATACTTTTTGCCTTGCTTCAGACGTTGTTCCCGCCGTTTCATCAAAAAATCCATAAGGGTGTCCACGTCCCCAAACAGTGCTGCAATCCGCTCCTTCGCTTGTCGGCATTCGTTCAAAATTTTATCATTCATGAGAGTTCCTCCAGTATCGCCTTTGGCGATGCAATGCGGGGAGGCGAATAACCTGCTTCACGACAAGCACGAATTCAAAACGTTTATCGTGCCAAAACTCATAGGTAATTCTTTACCATTCTGATGTCCGTGGGACACGGCTTGGTCTTGAGACAAGGTAACTTTGGTATTGTTGAATCAATGTAAACACAATATGCTTTTTCTTTACGATAGGTTCTCATTCATTAAATGATAACATAAAAAACTCTTTGGTGCAAGCATTAGTGGCGTGATGGCATGATGGATGAATCCATATCCATTCAATTGTCTGTCGCCGAACACTTTGTCCGAGGGTTTTGTCTGTCCAATTTAATAACAAACCCGTTAATCGCAATTCATTACGTGACTTTTTAAGACTTTTGAAGATGCTATTTCACTATTATGGATCAGGAAAATCGAAAACTGAATGCCTCCTGCCTACACATTTGATAGCAATTCTACAAGATTTTTATTGATATAATAATATTCTCGTCCGACCTTCTGGCGTTAAAGCAATCCAAGTTCCGTTATTTCATTCAGGTATTTTGTCGCTGTAACCCGACTACACTGCAGTTCTCTTTCGACAATGTTGATTTTGCAATAAGGCCACTTGAAAAGTAAGTCTACAAAACCTTCACGCTCAATAGCTTTTGTTTTATTTTCTGCTTCTATGATTACGTTGTTAATAAGTGTATTAATGGTTTCTACCATGTGTGCGGTCTCTCGCGATGTTTGTTCCACTGCTGTCAACACATAGAGTACCCATTGTTCCCAATTTCCATCTTCGGTAACTTCACGTAAATAACGGTAATAGTCAGACCGATTCTGGATAAAATAGCGGCTAAGGTAAAGTATCGGAACATCAAGCAGCTCGCGATGCATCAAGTATAGAATGTTGAGTATGCGTCCTGTTCGTCCATTGCCATCAGTGAAAGGATGTATCGCTTCAAATTGGTAATGCATGATAGCCATTTTGACAAGCGGTTGCAACCCATTGTCCTCGTTGATAAAGTGCTCAAGATTAGTTAATAACCTGACGATATTTTGATATCCAGTAGGAGGTGTGTAAATAATCTGCTTTGTGGATGGGTTTTGAATCTTTACTTCATGCGTACGGACATTCGTCTGTACGTCCCGAATACGTGAGCAAATCTGTTCAAAGAGTGGTGTATTGATAATCGGACGGTCGCGCATGTTATACATCCCTGACCATAAAGCTTCTCTATATCGCAATACTTCTTTGGTATGAGAGGAGGTTTGAATGCGGTCAGAGGTCATAGCTCGATACAACTCATCATTTGTAGTGACAATGTTTTCTATTTCCGAGCTCCTGCGCGCTTCCTGAAGAGGTAATGTGTGTACCAAAACTGTTTCATTCGGCAGTGTTTTTACTAAGGCGTTTGCCCTGGCAAGCGCAGCCGCAGCAGGGATGCATGCTTTAAGTATGGCACGCGACTCGATTTCTCCTTCAGGTGGAAGTAAAGGAATTTCGTTCCATGGGATATTCCGATCAAACTCAAACTCTTTCTTCATGTTCTACCGCCTTCAAAAACTATATGTATAATTT